>NYXM01000082.1 GCA_002685655.1 Planctomycetaceae bacterium | reverse complement strand
TGATGATGTTTGTGCCGCACGCGCGTCTCGTGAAACATTGGCTGGATCCGGCAGCCGGCACTGCGGATGGCAGACCCGGGGATACTGGTGGTGGCATACCGGGCGAACAGATACCAATTCCAATCCCCGGCATAGGTGGACAATCGGTGCTGGAACGATCGGTGCTGGAACAATCGGTGCTGGAACAACAGCGGATTGCGTGGCAAATTGATCCCGGTAGCGATGGCCCCGGTAGCGATGATCCCAACGGCGAACCAACTGAGGATTCCGACGAATCGCCCGGCGACGAAGACGAGCTTCCGTGGATTGTGCGGCGGCAGAGCGGCCGGTGGTTCCCCTCGCGATGGGATCTTGTCACTCAGAACTGGACAGTGCAACTGACGCCGGCGACGAGCAGTTCGATACCGGAGATCCTCAGCCTTCAACCGTACGTCAACCATATGCCAGCGTTTGAATTACCCGATTTGACCCCTTTGACGAGCGAAGATCTGCAGTGGCTAAGCCATCACTAACAACTGTCTCGCCAACGGACATCCGACTCCGCCTTCGTATCAGGCGCCGTCGCGCGCGGCGGCGAGGTCTGGCTCCGTTGGAGCTGGTAATGTGGTTGCCGATCTTGTTGTTCACCATGGCCTTGATGGTAAATTTTGGAACGTTTGCCACATGGCGCGTGCGGGGCGAAGTCGTATCCCGACACGCAGCCTGGCGCACGCGTTGGCCTCGTACAGGGGCCGATGAGGGTCGACCGAGACCCGCTTGGCCAACAGACGCCGAAATGACCATCGAGCCCGCAGATCAACAGATCGTCCAGCTGGATGACCCGGAGATCAATTTGCCTGTCATTCGCGGTCCCTTGCCCAACGGGTTTTCAGTCTATCCGATCCTGGATCCAGATCGCGTCGGTGCCTTTAAAGGTATCTCGGAAGTTAACCGAGAGTATCCGCTGATGCCTAGGCTGGGCGACTATCAAAGCGGTGATATCGAAAACCCGCTACTCGACCTTAAATGGCAATCGGCACAGATGGGAATCCCAAATCGGTTTCGTCGCGTCAAGATCCTATACGAATTGCCTCGAACGGCGCCCGCATTGCCGCGAGCGTTCGCCAACGCCGTGCGGGGGACACTATCCATACCGCACTACAGCAGCCTCCGCGTTCTGGATCGCGACGAAGACATTCTGCGGTACACCGGCCACTACATCGACTTTCACCCGCGCACCGGGAGTGCTTGTGAATTGGACTTGGAAACGGTATATGCGAATCATGTCCAACCGCTCGTCGATACGCGTGGCGCGGGGCGTCGGATTCGATTTGGGCAGATCAGCCGACTCCCCAGGCAGATGACCAATTTCTTTTTGAGCATGTACCAGCGTCGGTGGAACGAGCTAGAAGACGAACTGAATCGCACGCCTCCTCCTACACCGCGTCGCCGCGCGGAGATCCAGGCCGAAATGGCGGAACTTCGCCCCAAGATCGACCAGCTGGAAGCCTATCAAGATCGGCTCGGGCGACTCGAAGCCGACCTTGCTCGCCGCGCCGACGCCGAAATCCCCTAATTGTCTGACTCGCATGGCTCACCAACCGATGGAATCCGGAAACATCGCCGCGCGCCCCGACCCCCCGGCAGCTGCCTCGGTGCGAGCATCTTCGCAGCCTTCGAAGAAGACACTCGCCTGCCGCGTCGCAGGGTTTGCCACCAACGTCTTGGCGAGTGGTTTGATCTTGATTCTCGGTGCTGTGGGCGGACAGCACGCCCTGCGATGGTGGTCGGCCACGAGATCGACTGCGGTGTCGGACCCACTTGCGCAGGTCGTTGGGCCAGAAGCGGGCCAGCGAAGACGATCGCCTGATGGCGCGGCAACCAAACCGCTGCGGCACATGTTGGCATTTGGCGACTATCCCCTGTTGGCAACACGATCCGAGTTGTGCGGCGACACGCCAGAAGTACTCGCGCGACTTCGCGCTGACTGCCGAACGATGGCAGAGCGGATCAGCCATGTCGATCGAACACCAGGACCGGCCGAACAGCAGATGTTGACGCAGATCCGTCTGCAGGAACCGGTCGAGTCGTCATCGCGCTGGCGGATGTACCAGATCGAAACGCCTCTGCCGATGGTCGTGACGGTGCTCGATCAGCCAACGCGTGATTTAACTGGCCAGGATCGCATCGTTGCCGCGATGGAGAGCCGCGTGGTATCCTGGGGGTTGGCCTTTCCTGCCGTGTCGGACGAAGATCTGCCAAGCGACCGCTGGACAGTGTTTACGTTGACGGCGGAAAACCCGCAACTCGGTCCTGTCGCTCAATTCCGCGCTCTCCCCGTTCCCCCGCAAAGTCGACGAACCATGTCATTGCAGGCGGAGTCCGGTGCGGTCATGGTGGGATTTCGCGGGACGGGCTCGATTCGCGCATGGCAATTGTTTTACAACCGCCAATTGGCAGTACCGACATGGACGCCCACTTCCGACTGGCGTCACGACGGTCCAACGTGGCAACGTAGTTTTACGAGCTCGCGCGGCGGGCGGCTGGATGTACAACTGATCGAAGAAACAGACGGTTCGCTCAATGGCTTACTTATGTCCGCTCCGCCGATTGGTGGAGCCACGGAGAGATGATCGATGAAAGGTGCGCCAGGAATTGTCGTGGCATTATTCTTGGGCCTGTTAGGTGCCGTACTTAATTGGGTCTATCTGGACAGCAAGACAAAAGACGTTGATAGTATTTCGTTCCTGGGTGTTCGCGAGGGTGCGTCGATCCAAGTTGGCGAACCGTTTCGGCAGCGGCACTTCGTCGAAGTCCGCATCCCGGCACGACACGCGAGGAATCTTAAGGATTTCGTCTACCTGTACAAGGACGAAGCGACGATCGTCGGCACGCGTGCCACCCACGCTTTTCAAGGCGGCGAGTTGATTCATCGCGAAGACTACGTTACGCCGTCGTCAAATCTGGCACTGAAGAAAGATGAACTTCTGTTTTGGATCTCCGTCGATCCTCGCAGCATCGTGCCCGAACTGATCGTGCCGGGCGACCGCATCAAGTTTCTCTTCCCGAATGTCAATCGTACCGTCACGCGCGCTGCTGCCGATGTGGGAATTGAACCCGATGCGGCGTTACCGCGGGCGATTGAAGACCTTGGGCCGTTTACGGTGAAAACGCTGGGCAATCGGTTGGGCCGTGTCGAAGTCATGCGAGCCAATCGGCAATCTCCGGCGCAAGAGCAGAAAATCGGCATCGTGATCGATCAGAGCGACCCCGAAGAAGTCGCCCGATTCGACAAGCTCACGGAGCGTGTTCTAACGAGTGATTATCGAACCATTAGCGTAATCTTACTCTCACGCAGTTGAATGGTGGCGCGATGAAGATCTGGTTCAACAAAGTCAACGAGAGCCGCCGCACGATGGTCGAGTTGGACGATACGGAAATCTGCCTCGGCAGAGATTTGGGAAACCACATTGTCCTGAAGAGCCCTTTGGTTTCCCGCCGGCACGCCGTCGTCCGCCGCTTGGACGACGATCAACTCGAACTGGAAAACGTCGGTGTGAATAGCTGCCTGGTTGGCGATTCCGAAGTCTTGGGAGGCGATCGCGTCACTTTCGCAAGTTCGGTCAAAGTTCGTATCTGGCCCTACACGATCAGCTTTGACGCCGACGTGACAACCGCTGTATCGCGTTCCGAGTTGGAAGCCCATCTGCGGGCGCAGATCGCAGATCTGGAATTGCGGATCCACAAGAAGTTGATCGAACGGCTGGATCTCTACGACCTGGAAACGACCCGCAGCGGTCAGACCGAGAGCATCATGCTGCTCGAAAACAACATCGAAGACGTAGCCCGCGAGCTAAACCTGTTCGGCGCGGACAACGAGGTATTGATCGAGGAGATTTGCGGGTTGGCGTTGCGGGACCATGCAATCAATCAACTGATCATGGAAACGGGCACTGACGATATTTTCGATCTGGCCGCACTGACCTCCAATGAATTCGACGTGCCCGCCACGCTGGTTCCAGAACGCGAAACCGAGCTGCACAGCCTGTTGCAATTCGGTCGCGAAAAGCTGCAGCTCGAAGAGCTTCCCGACATCAGCAGCAAGATCCACTGCATCGAAGAACGGTTTGCCAGTGTGTTCAACCAATTGCGACCGCACTTGCACGACCAACTCCGCCGGTATCTCGTGCTGCGGATGCTGAAGAAGGACTTGAAGGACATTGTGTTTGGGTTCGGCCCACTGCAGGACTTGCTACGCGCTCCCACCATTACGGAAATCATGGTGGTCCGCAGCGACCAGATCTACGTTGAACGAGACGGCATTATCGAAAAATCCGGACGACGGTTTATCTCGGAGAAAGTGACAGAGTCGATCATCGAGCGGATTGTGGCGCAGGTCGGTCGCCGCATCGACAAGAGCCAACCGCTGGTCGACGCTCGACTGCCCGATGGTTCTCGAGTGAACGCCATCATTCCGCCGTTGGCGATCTTCGGCCCCTGCCTGACGATTCGCAAGTTTCCCATCCAACGCCTGACGATGGACGACTTGATAGAGTTCGCCAGCATCACACGGGCGGCCGCCACCTTTGTGCGTGCGGCCGTAATCGACCACCGCAGCATCCTGATCAGCGGCGGCACCGGCTCAGGCAAGACGACCATGCTGAATGTGTTGAGCAGCTTTATCCCGTACAAAGAACGGATCGTGACGATCGAGGACACGTGCGAGCTACGCATGCATCAAGAGCATGTGGCATCGCTGGAAAGCAAGCCACCCAACGTCGAAGGTGTGGGCGCGTACACGATTCGGGACCTCGTTCGCAACTCGTTGCGGATGCGACCAGATCGCATCATCGTCGGGGAATGCCGTGGCTCCGAGGCGCTGGACATGGTGCAAGCCATGAACACCGGACATGCGGGCTCCATGACGACGGTGCACGCCAACAGCGCCCAGGAAGTGATCGAGCGACTGGAACTGCTGATGTTGATGGGTGCCGAGTTGCCGGTCAGTTCAATCCATCGACAGATTGCCTCGGCCATCGACGTGATTGTCCACATCGACCGGCTGCCAACGGGGAAACGTGTGGTCACGCAGGTTTCGGAAGTAACCGGTGTGCACCCTGTCACTACAGATGTAATGATCACCGACATTTTTAATCGCCGCAACGGCGTTAGCCTGCAGCCGACCGGCTATATGCCTTCGTTCATTGATTCGTTAGTGGAACAACATTTGCTAGAACTGGAATTCTTGTACGGAAACTCCGATGGCGGCAACGGGCGGAAGCTGCCCGCACCCGGCGATTCTTCGTCGACCGTGTCGGAATAAAGACTTGTCGAGAAGTAATTCCGCGGCTGGTAACCCCGACCGATGCTAACCAACCACCAGATTCGAACCCTTTGAGACGTCATGGATTCCATGTCCATCGCTTGCAGTGCGGTCATCGGAGCTTGCGTGGTGGGTGCCACCTATGCGAATCTGGGTAACTATGCGCGGGCCATCGACTTTGTGGAAGGCGACCTGGCGGACCGCTTGCGCAGCTTGCGGGCGACTACAAAGCATCTACGACGCTGGATCAACGCGTGGCTGGCCATCGTCGTGGCGACGTTGCTAACGATGTGGATTGGATTCGACGCGCTCGTCTTCGCCCTGTGCGCTGCGCTGTTAATGTGCGCCGGTCCCTGGTATGTGGTGCGACGATTGTCGGAGGCGCGACGACAGAAGATCGAAGATCAGTTGGCCGACGCAATGGTCATGTTCTCTAGCGCGATCCGCGCGGGGCTCTCTATTCCTCAATCGCTGGAACTGCTGGCAGTCGAATGCCCCAAACCGATCAGCCAGGAATTCACGCAGATTTCAGGTGCGTACAAACTAGGCAAGCCATTGGAACGGACGTTGACCGAGGCTAAAGACGATTTGAAGAGCGAGAACTTTGTGTTGTTCGCCGCGGCCCTGTTGGCCAGCCGAGAGAGTGGTGGTCGACTGAATGAAACCGTCGAACGGATTTCACAATCGGTGGTCGAACTACAGCGATTGGAACGCAAGGTCCACGCGGAAACGGCTCAAGCCCGCAAGTCAGCCGTCTACATGGCGATCGTCCCGGCGATTCTGTTGGTTGTCTACTACTTTGTCGATCCGCAGAATACGGAACTGCTGTTCGTGACGTTGCCTGGCCAGATCATCTTGTCGATGGCTGGAATGCTGAACCTGATTGCCTACCTGTGGGCTTTGAAGATTCTGAATGCGGATATTTGAACCAATTGCGCTGGCGCCTTTAGCGAAGTGTGAAACATGATGATGGGACTACTCGCACAACAAGCCGATCCTGCTGAATCGGATGCTTTGGCGCTGTTGCCGTGCGCGGTATTGGCGGCGGCGCTGGCAATGGCTACCTGGTGGGTGATTCGGGCGTTGACGACCGAAGATCTCGAGCAAGAGGCGGAATGGCGCTACGACATCAGCCGTATCAACGCGCTCCGAAAAACCGACTCCGCCTATCGCCTGTTCCAACCTTTGATTCAGTTGATGGCCCGGCTGAATCGAGCTGCTTTTCGCGAACAGTTGCCGGAGATCTATCGAGAGATCCAAGCGGCCGGGCTGAGTCGGTTCTGGTTGCCTGAAGAATACCTGGCCCGTGGCCAGCTCTTCGCACTGCTGATGTCGCCGGCATATTTCTTCGTTTGCCTGACGTACATGGGTATGGCGGGAACGGTGTCTGCGTGCGTTTTGACCGTCGTGACGGCATGGCTGATCCGAAGAAGTCTCACGCGGCGCGCGCGGCAACGCCTCGTCACCATCAAGCGTCGTCTACCTTTCTTCTTGGACCTGATGACACTGCTGATGGACGCAGGTGCCAGCTTCTTGGAATCGCTCAAACAGTCCGTCAAAGAATTTGAAGGACACGCCGTGGCAACAGAATTCGGTCGCGTGCTCACGGATATGAATATGGGCAAAGCCCGTACCGAAGCGTTTGACAACTTGAGATCGCGATTGAATGACGAAGAGATCGGGGGCATCGTCGGGTCCATCATTCAAAGCGAAGAGCTGGGAACTCCTCTTTCGAACATTTTTCGCACTCAAGCCGACATCTTGCGCGTCAAACGCAGCCAACGCGCCGAGACGATTGCTGGTGAAGCGGGTGTGAACATGCTGTTACCAGGCATCCTCGTGATGGCATCGGCCGTTCTAATCATTTTGGGGCCTTTTGCACTGAATTATTTTATGTTCGGATGGGAGCTATAATCAAAACAAATGTCCGTTTCTGTACAATGCCCGACCTGCAGCAAAGAGCTGCTTGCCGCTGCCGAGCTCGTCGGAAAGCTGGCGTCATGCCCCCATTGTCAGGCGCAGTTCCCAATCACGAAGAGTGCGACGCGGACCGTTGGCGAAACGCCGGCCACAGAGACGGCCACAGAGACAAGGTATCCTGAGACAGCAAACTTGTACCCGCCGGGACAGTCACCGTCTCCCTCGGTATCAGAAACTGCCAATGTGGCTAGTGTTAAAGGCCGATCATTGCCAGGCACTGCGGCGGGCAAGGCAGCGCCGCCATCCACCCCACCCAAGGCAGCGCCGCCATCCACCCCACCTCCGGTCACCAAATCCTCCTCATCTGCCGCGAAAAATGCGAGACGTTCGCCCTCCAAACCATCCCGTGAAGCGCGGCCAGCCCGGTTCATTGCGGCCGACGCATCGGAAACCCGTGTCGAGCTTGGTCATGATGGCCAATTGCCCGTCCTCCAATTGGAAGAAGCGACGCGCATTGACGTCGACCAGGAGAATGCACGCACCTCGAACCCCTGGCTGCTCGTCGCCGCGCTGGCCGTCAGTTTTGGCATGTCGGCTGCGTTGCTATTCGTCGAAACCGACGGCGCGCCCGCCGAACGGACGACCAAGAAGTCTGCCCGCGGGGACGTTGAAATGTATTACAGCCGGCCCGTCCCCCAACCACAGCGGTATCGGCAACTTCTGCGCGAGGCGTTGCAGGCTTATAACAAAGGGGATTATGCTACGGAGCGTCGGCGGTATAAACAAGTACTTGATTTACTGCATGCCGAGAACAACGATCGCTATAGTGGTTTGACCGGTCAAGTCAGCGCGTCCGGACCACCCAATGACCGCCACTTGGAGGAATTGCTGTCGACGTTAGTCGATGATTGAGCTCCTTTGCCGGTGATGTTCTTCGTTGGCACGTTTCGTCTAACCTGGAAACTGTTTTGTCGATGTCCTCTCACGAGCGCTACGAAATCCTGGAGACCATTGGCCGCGGTGATTTTGCCACGGTGTCCAGCGCGCGCGATCATGAACTGGGCCGTGAGGTCGCCATCAAGCAGATCCATCCGCAGTTTCTCGCGGACCCGCAGCAGTTGGAACGCTATTGGCAAGAGGCTCAGCTGTTGGCCTCGCTGGAACACCCCCACATCATGACAATCTACGATGTGGTGCGTGAGCGAGGTTGGCTGATCTTGGAGCGAATGCAAGGCAACCTGGTGGAGATGCTGGATGGCAACCCGGTCGATTTGAAAGATCTGCGATTGACGCTGAACTACACTTTGCACGCCCTTCAATTTATGCACGAGAACGGGATCGTGCACGGCGACATCAAGCCCGCGAATTTGATGGTCGATCGAAACCACCGAGTAAAACTGGGTGACTTCGGCATCGCACGGCGACTTCAAGGTGACGACGGCAGTGTCGTCAAAGGCACCACCAAATACATCGCGCCGGAAGTTGTCTCGGATCAATTTGGCACGGTGGGACCACATAGCGACTTGTATTCGCTCGGCTTCACCTCCTACGAGCTGATGTGCGGCGAATACTTCAAAGAGTTGTTTCCCGGCCTGAATCTGTACGGTCGCGACCAACAGATCGCCTGGATGATGTGGCATTCGACGGCCGATCAGCAGTTGCCAGAAATCGGGCGCGTGCTGGAAGGTGTTCCGGCTGACCTGACCCATGTCATTCACAAGCTGACGCAAAAGAACCCGACGCTACGTTACCAATCCGCCAAAGCAGTGTTGGCCGATCTGAGTACCGACGGAGAAGCGCCGCCGGCCGAGCCCTCGCCAGAAGCGTTGGAAGCGGTAGAACAAGCTGCTACGAAAGCCCAACGCAAACGCTTTCTGACGATCGCGGTGCTCGCCTGCAGCGTGGTCCTAAGCATCGGTGTGGCGTTGTTTCCCAGCGGCAAGAAGCCAGCTCCCCCCGCACCCGCGCCCATTGTACGGCCGACCGAAGGGCAGGTTGTGCAAATCGATTTGCCCAATCAACGATTCTTTCTGCTGCCTGCCGATGGAAGTTCACCTCAGAGCATTCCCGTGAATGCCGAAATGGATCGCGTGTTTGTCAATGACGAGCGTGCCACGTTGGAAGATCTGGTCGAAGGAGACATGGTATCGATTTCCTACTTGCAGCGCGACGACGATGAGTTTGCCGAATTCTTCGTTTCGCGTGAACTGTCTGTGAGACTGGCTGGCGTGCTGGTCGAAGTGTACCCACGTACCAAGTCGTTACGTGTCATTCCGGCTGGGGATACGTCGCCCATGGACTTGGTGTTGAGCGAGGCGGCCACGATTCGCTTGAACGGCGCCAACTCCAACGCGGGCCGTAAGTTCGAACTGGCTCATCTCAAGCCGCAAGATCGCGTCAAAGTGCAACATATTGGAGATGGTGACCAGCGGAAAGCGACAGCGATCGATGCGCTCCGCACGATTAGCGTGAGAGGGTTCTTGGTGACGGCGTCAGGCAACGAACTCACACTTCGGATTGGCCAACAATGGGACGCGCCGAATGCTCGCGAACTGCAGCTGGCCCTGGGATCCGACTGCCCGATCACCTTGAACGGCGACACAGCGGAAGACGGGCGGCCGCTCGCCCTGCATGACCTCCGCGAAAAAGACTCCGTTTCAATTCAGTACGATGCTATGGTCAATCGCATCGAGGCATTTCGAGACGTGATGGAATTCGGCACGTTGACGACTATCAACTACGGCAAACAGATGTTCGAGATCGATACGGCTGACGGAACTACAGCGACCTTTCGAACAGACACCCGCTGTCGAATCGAAATAGACGGCGAAGAGGCGCCGGTCGACTTCTATTTTCTCCGCTCGGGGGACCGGCTGACGGTCCAACGTCGCTCGCCGGATCCGGCCGTCCGCGACGCCGTGTTAATCTCCGTCGAACCACAGCCGGACGACCGGGCTTGGGCGTTGGTGATTGGACACGACGACTACGACAACCCGCGACTGCCGACATCGGCCTTTGCCGGGGCAGATGCACTGTCGATGCACCACGCGTTGCGGGTCCATTATCGCGTGCCAACGGCCCAACTGCTGGTGGAGCACAATGCGACGCGCGTGAAACTGGAAAACAGTATCCCGCAGTTTTTGGATCGCGTGAAACCGGGATCCCAGCTAATCGTCTATTTTGTTGGCCATGGTTACATCGATCCAAATCGGCAAGGCTACCTCGCACCCCAAGGTTTCGACGAACGTCGTGTCGAATCGTCCGCGCTCAGTTTGCGTTGGCTACTCGAACAGATGGAATCGAGTGGGGCCGCTGAAAAGGTCTTGATGCTCGATACAACACACCAGTCGGTGGATCGCCTGCCCGATCGATATCCCTCGCCGCGTGAACTGGCCGAGGCGGTTAAGCCCAGTCCAACGCGACCCGTCTCCGTGTCGGTTACGGTGATTGCCAGTTGCGAAACCGGCCAAAACGGTTTGCCCAATGCCGCAGCCACGCAAGGCATGTTCGGCGCGGCAGCCGCCGCAGCCTATCAAGGAAAAGCGGATTCCAATCAGGATCATCGGATCGACGTTGGCGAACTTTACCGATTCCTGGAAACGCGTCTGGCGGCTGAGTCCACGGTCAGCGCACGGCAGACGCCACACCTGTTCGTCCCCGACGCCACGCCACCGCGGATGACAACCGAAGCCAAGGATGCCATCGCTATGACGTTAGGCTACTTGCGAGGTCGCTATGACCCCCGCGTCGTGCAACAGGCAGACACCGCCCAGCTGCTCGCGCCAGACCAGCCCGAACCCGGTTTGGCCCTTGGACTGGTACAATTGAAACACGACCGGACGTTGGGTGCCACGCGAACCTTCGACCAGGTCCGCAGCCAGTTTCCAGACTCGCTGATCGCCTATCACGCGTTGGCCTGGCAGAGTTTCCGCCGGAGCGAATCGCGTGACGGAGTCGAGCTGCTGGAGCAGTTGGTTCTACGAATCCCCGAAACTCGCAATGCGATCGAACAAGCCTACGCGGAACATGTTCTGGAGTTTGCCGGTCGCCTGACCAGTTTCGCGATGAACGCCACGCCTGCCGACAAACGACTGGCTCGCGCCGATATCGAAGGACTGAACAACGCTGTCCGCCAGCGCGACGCTGCGTTGGTCGAGTGTTACACGCAGGGGTACAAACACGTTTTCTCGGCATGGCGAAACCTGCAGGAACGACTGGCCGCGACGACAAACGTTGAAGAGAAAGCCCCCATGCAACGTGACTTATCGCGGTTGACCTATTACGTTGACGCATTCGATTTCGGTATCGCTCAGCAACTCTTGCGTTCTGGATTGGACGATTAGGGACGATGATTCAAAACTGTCGAGTGCGATGCGGCGGCTCTGGGTTTGCACTTTGCTTCGCCATGAGTGTCTTCACGACGTCCGTTTCTTGGGCGGCTCCCGAAGAGCTGGCGGACCTGTTGCAAAAACGTCTGGATGCCAATCCGAAACTTCCGTCGTTATGTGCCGTGGCCATCGTCGATGGACAACTGCGTGGAAGTGGTGCCGTGGGGGTCCGAAAACTCGGAGATGCCACCCGCATCACGACATCCGACAAATTCCATCTTGGCTCATGCACCAAGTCGTTTACAGCAACTTTGGCCGCGGCGTTGGTTGAAGAGGGCAAGCTCACTTGGCAGACGAAGATCCACGACGTGCTCGGCGACCTGGAACCTCACGCGGAATACGCAAACGTGACACTGGCCCAACTTGTCACCAACACCGGCGGATTTCCGACGGCGGTACCACCCAATATTTGGCGCAATGCCTGGTTTGCCAAAGGCAGCCATCAGATGCATCGCGAGTCGTTCGCGCGCTCCATGCTTCAGCGGAAACCCGCTTATCCACCGGGCATCGGCTACGAGTATTCGAACACGGGCTTCTCCGTTGCCGGCGTGATGTTGGAAGAAACAATGGACGTGGCGTGGGAGAAACTGATTGAAGATCGTATCTTCACACCGCTTCAGATGAAGACAGGAGGATTCGGTGCGCCGGCCAACGGGGATCGGATTCCGAATCAGCCATGGGGTCACAACGCGCAGGGCAAGCCAATCCCAGCTGGACCGGGAGCCGACAACCCACCCGCGATTGCGCCGGCCAACGCAATCCATTGTTCATTACCCGATCTTGCCCGCTACGTTCTGCTGCACATGAAGCGAGAGACGGGAACTGTGATCAAGCAGGCAAAGAGCTTTGAGACGCTGCACACAGTCGCCGCCGAAAACTACGCGATGGGCTGGATCGTGGCGGATAAGCCCAAGGCAGGCGGCAAAGTACTGACGCACATGGGCTCGAATACAATGTTCACGATGCTGATCTGGATCGCACCCGATCGCGATTTTGCGGCCATCGTCGCCAGCAACATCGGACACGGCGTTGCCGCCGGTGATTGTAATCAAGTCGTCGGTGACCTGGCGCGGCGTTACTTGGCCAACCGCTGATATTTGGTCTGATACTTTTTCCACAACCGTTTGTGGCGATCGTTCAGGTCGACACGTCGACCCTGTATGTACGCCGCTTCGACCTGAGTCGCGGTTTCCAGAGGATCGCCATCAGTGATAAACAGCGTAGCGTCTTTACCGACTACCAGAGAACCAACACGATCCGCAACGCCGAGAATCTCAGCTGGGTAGCTAGTGATCGATTTGAGTGCCACATCTTTCGGCAAACCAAACGCTGCCGCCATTGCGGCGTGATAAGGCAGATTGCGAACGTTCGACCCGCCGAATCGTCCACTGCCTGTGATGCAAAACTGGACGCCGGCCTGATGCAGTTGGTGCGCGATGGTAAACGGAGCGTCGTACGGTTCGGATCGCCGCCGTGGCAAACGATAGACGCCCCCCAATAACACGGGCACCTGATTCTTGGCAAGTAATTCCGCGCAATGAGGCGCGTCGTAGCCACCGTAGATCATCACGCGGACATCTTGTTCTTGCGCAAATGCGACGGCACCTTGAATCGCACTCAGTTCGTCGGCACTGACAATCAGCGGCTGCTTCCTGGCCAAAACGGGCAGCATCGCCTGCAATCGCGAGTCAACGGGTTGCCGGCTGTTCTCCGCAGTGCGGGCTTGGCGATAAGCACGAGCGTCGTCGAACAGTTTTCGCAGTTGTTTCATCGACGATTCGCTCGGACGACCACTGTCACTGGATATCCGAGGCCAATTCAGATGCATCGCCAAACCGCGCGCTAGCGCCATCTCTTCAAACGTCCAGCCATCCAGCTGCAAGACCGCGGATTGGCCGGAGATGAGTCCTCCGGACGGGGCCGACACCGCCAACAACACGCCGTTGCTGCGTGTGACGGGAATCAGCTCACTGTCCGGATTGACCGCCACCCAGGATTTGACGTTGGGATTGATCTGACCGGTTTCTCTGCGATCCACGGTGGCCCGGACGGCGTTCACCTCGACCAAGCCCAAAGGAGTGTAGGCGTCGAATAGGCTGGGATAGACGTGTTTGCCGGTGACATCGATGCGTATGGCGTTGTTGGGAATCTTAACGTCTTTGCCGAGCGCCGCGATCTTACCGTCGACCAGCAGCAACGTGCCGGCGGCGATCTCCGGCTGGGTGACGGGGTGAATCGTCCCGCCGACCAGGGCGATCGGCTTACTCTGCGGCGCGCCGGGGATTTCAGGTGAAGCGTTCGCACCGGCAACATGCAGGGCCAGTGTAATGCCGGTTGCCAGCGAGAAAGCAGTCCCAATCCAATTTCGATTTAAGCGGTTCATGGTGGTTTCGTCGGTTGATTGTTAACTGATACGGTCATGGGGCGACCAGCGCCGGCGGAGCCGCGAGGCACCCGCTACTTGTTATCGTCGTCGTGGTGTTTTTTCAGGTCGTGATGCAAATTGTGAGGATGCTCGTGATGGTGGCAGAAGACATCGTCACGATCCCACAGCTCTTCTTCCGAAGGTTTGCCTTCCCCCTCAGCTTCCATCTTCTGACCTGACTTGAGGATCTTTTGGACCAACGCGGCGTGCATCTGCCGCATCTGTCGGCGCGATTGGGCGTCACCTTCCAGGTCAAAGTACTTGCGGCCGTCGATCCAGGTCTGTTCGCAGCGCGAAAAATTCGAGAGGGGCGACCCGCTCCAGACGACCAGGTCGGCATGTTTTCCCGTCGTCAGCGAACCGGTGTGTTGGTCGATCCGCAGTTGTCTCGCTGGATTTAGTGTCACAAACTTGAGCGCCTCTTCGGCCGGCACGCCGCCGTATTTCACAGCCTTGGCCGCTTCGTGATTCAAATGGCGGGCTAGCTCGCGATCGTCCGAATTAAACGACACCACGACGCCCGCATTGTGCATTAACGTACCGTTGTACGGAATTGCGTCATAGACTTCGTACTTGTACGCCCACCAATCCGAAAACGACGAGCCCATGGCACCATGTTTGGCCATCGCATCGGCCACCTTGTAACCCTCCAGGATATGCTGGAACGTGGCAATCTGAATGCCATAGTCGTCCAGCGTTCGGATCAGTGCGAGGATCTCGTCTTGGCGATAGCTATGGCAGTGGATCCAACGCTTGCCGTTGACGATCTCCGCGACGGCATCCAATTCGAGATCACGGCGCGGTGGGAGACCCCGGTGGTTCGTGTTCCAATCTTGCCAATGCCGGTGATACGTTCGAGCCGCATCAAATTCGTCCCGCATGATCTGTTCGACGCCCATCCGAGTCTGTGGGTAACGTGTCGTGAATTCGTCACCCGCGTTGCTCTGCTTGACGTTTTCGCCCAGCGCAAACTTAATGCCCGCTGGCGCTTCAGTAAACTTCAAGGTTTCGGGCAGCGCGCCCCAGCGAAGTTTGATCACCTGGTTTTGGCCGCCAATCGGGTTCGCCGAACCGTGCAGAATATTGGACGACGTGACTCCACCCGCCAATTGTCGATAGATATTGATGTCATCCGCGTCAATGAAATCGCCGATCCGTACTTCCGCCGTGATCGCCTGGGCGCTTTCGTTCACTCCGCCGTCGGTCGCCATGTGTGAATGACAGTCGATAATCCCTGGCGTAATGTGTTTTCCACGGCAGTCGATGACCAACGTGTCCGCGGGTACATCGAGCTTCTGGCCAACGGCCAGAATCTTGCCATTGCCGATCAACACTGACGCGTTCTGCAGAATTCCTGCCGCGTCACAGCTCCAGATCGTGGCGTTCTTAAATAGCACGCTGGCGGGCATTGCAGGTGCGGCATCGCGACCGTAGGCACCCAGCGGGAAGTTCACCGCAAACGACGCGGACAGATTGGGCTTTTCTTCCGACTTTTCCTTGCTCTCGGTCACTCCGTCTTTAGTCGAATCATCTTTAGTCGAATCATCTTTAGTCGAATCATCTTTCTTCGACCGATCCTTCTTGGCGGCGTCCTCTTCGCGAGTCGAGATGCGCTGGGCCGTCAGCGGTTCGCGCTGCCCGTCCGGCCAAACGACCAAGCCAGTCCAACTGGGTGCTCCCGCTTCCGGCATCGATATGACGGCCGTCATTTGTGCGGTACCTTTGCGCCCGAGCCTAGCGGCATCAAAAGATGTTTGGAACTGGGCGTCATGTAGCGACGGCTTGATCAACTTCGTCTTGGACTTGGATTGATTGCCTGTTTCTGGGTGGAGCGATCCATTGAGGTCGCTCGACAGATCACCGCTCAACTGGATCACGATAGCCTGGGATTTTTCGTCTGCATCGGTCACTTCGACTCGCCACGTGCCACGGACGTCGAGCCTCGGTTCGGCGATCAGCTCGAACCGTTGCCCCTGCACCCAGACTGCGTGCAACTTCGTCTTCTTTTCGAATAACGGCCCGTCAGTCACGATCACGTTTGCCAATTTGCCTCGTGCGACCGTGCCCAATCGATCGGACACGCCCAAGATGTCAGCTGGCGCGGTGGTCAGCGCCCGCAAGGCGGCGTCCGGTGCGAGGCCGCGTTCGATGGCCGTTCGGACAGCGGCAAGAAAGTCCTTCTGGTCCGCCAAACCGTGGCTGGTCAAGGCGATTTTGATCCCTGCCTTGTCGAGTCGACCGGGGTTTTCCGGCGCGATGTCCCAGTGCATCAATCGATCGAGCCTGGCGTTCAAGACGGCTTCAGCCGTCGCGACGTTGGGCGGCTTGGGAAAATCCAACGGCAAGATCACGGCTCGGCCCGTCTGCCTGATCGCCTCGATGCGTTTGTATTCGTGTCCTGAACCCAGCATGGCGGCCCGCAAACCAAACTCCCGCGCGACACGATCCGCCCGCAAGTAATAAAGTTCGTTCATCGCATCGAAAATAAACAGCCCGCCGCTGCCGGACGCCGATCGTAAGGCGATGAGGGCATCGTTGCGTGCCGGACGCGGTACGGTTGCATCGCCCTGATGCGCGGACCAGACTCGGCGATACCAGTCGGCGTCGTAGAGCGTCTGGCGAGCCAAAGCAACAGCACCCATTGGCGAATTCGGATAGCTGGTTCGATCGCGTCCGCGTGGCGCTGTCAGTCGAACGTGTTGCGCCACGTTGTGAGCAACAATTGCGACGCGGCTCTCTGTGTCGCCCGTCAGAACCACGCAACTGGTTCCTTTGATGATCCCTGAATCAGGTGCCACTAATCGCGCAGTCACACCTTGGCTACGCATTTTCTTGTGAAGATTGCTGTCTGGCTGATAGTGGTCGGCAACATTCAGCTGCGGGGTGATCAACGAATTCCAATGCGGCGATCCGCCCTTCGGTAGTACGATCGACGTTTGGCCATACGCATCAATCAGACCGGGGTAAACGGTCTTGCCTTCCAGATCCCAGACACGTGCATCCGAAGGCACGGCAGCCGCGGCTCCGACTGCGACGATCATTCCATCTCGTAGAACCACCGTTCCTCGCAAGATTTCCTGACCGGGGGCCGTTACAATGCGAGCGTTCACCAGGGCGTGAACATGCGGCGCGTTGTCGCGCAAACCGACGGCTGGTCGAGCGTCAGTTGTGGTGTCCGCGTTGAGGCTGACAAACGTCGCGCCCGCTGCCGTCGCAAAAACCCAAAGTGCAAAAACCCAACGTACAGAAATCCAGCGTACAAGATTGCTAAATCGATGCCACGACATCGTGCTGTCTCTCCCTGGTGTGTCTTCAAGGCTGCCGTCAAATTCCAAGCAAACTGAACTACAATACTCTACCACTCAAATACTCTACCACGCGAAGTGGCGTTCCGCACGCAGTGCCGACTCTCGAAACAGTTCACGGCATCGGATGTTGATCCGCACGCTTATCCTTAAGAACGTCGCTAGTTTCATTTTCCTTCGCCACCCAGTATGTAGACCGGGGACGAAAGGTGAGCCACGCGTGATAGTTGGACACGATCCCTCGCTCACGAGGCAGTTGCTTTCCTTGCAACGGGGGCGTGAGGGCCACGCCGCTCAGGAGGTCCCAGGTAGTTCCAGTCTCTCGATCGACCAGTTGCTCTCCCTGCAAATCGAATGTCAACAGGCGATCGTCAACCGATCGTCCGTGCAAGATGGCTGTACCGCTCGCACTGTCGTAAACCACAACCACACTTCGTCCCGCAAACTCGTCGTTAGCCAAGGGCTGCTTGCGAAGTTCCCAGGCGGGCCAGGCACGCGCTTGGTCACCTTCGGCAAGCCCGATCAACAGGTTGTCCGCAGCAGCTTGAAAGTCACGCGTATAAGAGATGTCCGTCCGGCTCATGACCACGACGGTTGTTTCTGGATATCGTTGCTTCCAAGTGCCCCAGTCCGTCATCGTCGACGGGATCGTTTTCAATGTGGCGCCAACCAATGGACCTCGCATGGCTTCGCCGAGCAGTTGGCTCCAGAGACTGTCTGTTTCTTGATCGACCATGACAAGGTTCATCTGCCAAACCAAACCCGACACGGCAAAAGTAAGTGTCCGATCCTGAACTTCTCTGGCATACACGATGCCGTTGTAGCAAACGTCTCACCACGTGGTTGCAATCGAGTGTCCAGCAAGTTGGTCGTTGAACACCTCGCGCTGGGGACCCGTCATCATGTTGACGGGATAGGCACGCACTTGCCCATCCAGGACGATGCCGATCACCAGTTCTTCACCCTTCACTTCGCCAGAGACCGCACTGGAGGGCAAGGTGCGAAAGTCTGTGATCGGTGGCATTCTGACGGCGGCTTCGTCCGGCGCAAAGGTCTCCGGTCCGGGTAGGTTATCAGGCCCAAGAATCATCGACGGACCAGTGGCGATGAACGGTTTGCGGGCGCGATAGTCCCGGATCTCCAAAATGCCCAACAGCGCGATGCATACTGCGACAACTACGATCCCCGCGAGGATGGCAACGCGCTTAGCTACGTGTTTGCGTCGAGGGCGCACCTATTTTCTCCGGGGCATGATCGCGACGAACCTCGCATTCATTTCTGAATGCGGGGAAGCTGCGTGTTTATTGGTTGAAACTCGATGAATTCAAAGGCTAGAAGCGTCGGTGATATGCGTTCCCAAACGGAGTCTGGGAACGAGGATCAAGTAGGGCTGACCAATTAGTTTTCGTGAAGCTAGCGATCGTAGTCTGTGAGTTTTCCCACACGGCCACACGTTCACCGCAGGGCAATAGAGGGGGTCGGGAGTGAATGGCACTTAATCGACGTAAATTCTATGCTTCGCCCGGTTTGTAGTGGTGTCTCGGCTTTTGCATGAGTTTGTATGA
>NYXM01000081.1 GCA_002685655.1 Planctomycetaceae bacterium | reverse complement strand
TCAAGGGATGGCCGGCGGACACGGTGGATTCTGGGGTATGGGCGATCACACGCGACCGCGGACCATCTACGACTGGACGCTGCACATCCCGCTGATTGTTCGTCAACCCGGCAAGGTCGTGGCCGCAAGAACAGTCGATCATCTTGTGGCCAACTACGACATCCTGCCATCCATACTCAGCCACATCGGCTTGACAGAGCAGATTCCCAGCAAGCCGCGCGGACCAGGACGAGATTTCTCGCCGACGCTACGTGGCGAGCAGATCGAATGGGAGGACGTAGTTCTTGGCGAGTACGGTGTGTCTCTCCGCATGATCCGCACCGACCGCTGGAAATACATCGAGCGAGCAGACGAGGGCCCTTGGCAGCTGCTCGACCTTGTGGCTGACCCCGCCGAGAAGATCAATCTGCACGGCAGTTCGGAAGCTGCCGAAATCCAGGCGACGTTGCAGCGACGGTTGCACCAGTTCTTCGCCACGTATTCCATCCCACTATGGAACATGTGGAAACCGAACGGTACCAGCAAACACCTTCACACGAAAGAGCGGCCGCGATGACCGCTGGCAGAGATGAGGGCTCGGCGGCGCGATCGGCATTAGCAGGAACGCAACCGGTCACACGTCGGTGACGGGATTCTCTTAGGTCTCAATTTCTGAGAGCAAAAGTAAGAGTAAGAATCCGATGCGAAAACGCGGCAGTCGGCACGGTCAGACGGGGGCTGGCAGGCTGGTGTTCCAGATGTCGCGGTGCAACCGCCACAGGCTGTTTTCCCGTTTCCAGATGACGATGTACTTCCCTTCATCCAACAGCTGTTCCCCTTCGCCGCTCAGTCTGTAATTGCCCACCTCGATGGCCGTGTCCCCACAACCTTCCACCTCAATCGTATCTAGCTGTGCCGTCTTGATCCCACTATCAATGGCGACCTGCCAGAACTCCTGGATCGCCTCGTGGCCGGTGACCGCATCGTGATGCGCTGGCAGAAGCTGTCCATCGTTTGTATACAGAGTCGCTATCGCTTTCGCATCGCCACGAGCAAATGTCTGCATGAAGCCCTGGTCCGCGGCCAGGATCGCATCCCGGAGGTTGGCCTCTGTATTCGCCATGAGCATCTCCTGTGTCACTTGTTCCCAACGGTGATTCTAACTCAGAGGAGGCGTTCCGCAATCCACTGCAAGCGCTCTCCGCCCGGCCGTCCGCAATAGTGGGCACGATTTATGACATCGACTGATAAGCCCCATGCCGTTCAATGAGGTGACGTAAGTCGAGTGGTGAAGCGGTCGGGAGTCTTTTTCGGCCATCGGCGTCTACCGATCATAAGCTCCGTATTTTCGCGCGGCAGCGACCAAGGCGTGCACGTTTTCGGAGGACGTTGCCGCAGGGATCGCACATCCCGCATTCAGGACAAACAATCCATGAGGTTTCCATAATGCGATCAAGTCGCGGCTTCTTTCATCCACCTCGTTGGACGTCGCTCGTGCGATGACGCCGCTGGGATCGATGTTGCCGAACAGAACGTGGTTCTTCCCAACGGTCATCTTGGCCGTCCGGGCGCAGGTCTTGAAATCCAGTTCAAACCCACAGAAACCGTTTCGCGACAGGTCATCGAGAATCGATGTGGTATCGCCACAGATGTGGATGACCGTAAAGATGCCTTCGGAGGCCAACTGCCGGACCAGTTTCTCCTGGTAGGGCCGAGCGAATTGCCGGAACATTTTCGGCGACAGGACGTCCGGTCCGGCAAGGCTGTCGCCGAGTGAGGTGAAATGGGCGCCTGCTTGCTTGACGGCACGATGCGTGGCAAGGTGGCTTTCGTAGCACACCTCTAGCAGCCTCCCAATGGCCGGATTGTCCGGCTGTGTGGCCAGATCCACCATAAAATCCTCGATTCCGCGCACTAAGCAGGCAAGCGAGAACGCACCCTGGTCACAGTTGCCCCGAATGGCAACCTCTCCCCCCACCTCCTTGGCAATCAGCCGAATTCCGTCCAACAGTGCTGGAATCCGTCCGTCGGTCCGAGGGTCGAGCGGTTTCAAGTCACCCACCTGGCTCAAGCTTTCGATGGCCGATCTGACAATCCGGCCCGGCTCGCCCGGCGCACACTCGGCCCCCGCCCCCATCGCCTCGGCCAGCATCGTCGTGTCCAGGTCGATGAGAATGCAATCGTGTTGGTATTCTTCCAGCGCCGCCAGATGGGCCTTGGCAACGGCCTGCGGGTCGGTCCGGTATTGATTCAGCGAGACGCCGGCTTCCTTGGCTGCCAACAGAAAGTTGTGCAGACAGACTGGAACTCGATCCGGTATCTGCCGTGCCATCACCGCTCGAATTCTTTGCAGCGAGGTCATTGGTTTGCACTATTGAGTTAGCTCGATTCGTTGGCCGGATCGACTTGATTGCCGCATTGCGTCGATGATGACAGCCACACGGTAACCGTCCTCGAATGTGGCGAGGTAGGGGCTCATCTGCTTGCCGTTGACGACGGCATCAAGGAAGTGGAATTTCTCGATGATGTGACCGTGCTCCCAGCCGAGATTGTGCCCGTGCGGCCACCAGGGGCCAACCTCGGGATGCTCGGGATCCGTCACCGAGATCTCTGTAAAGCCCAGCAGTGAGCTGTCGTACGATCCCTCAATACATGCAAACAGGCTGTTGGGGTGTTCCAGGTCCCATTTGACCGAGCCTTTCGACCCATTGATTTCCCACGACAGAAAGTTCTTTCTGCCGGTGGCCACCACGGAGGATTCCATGACGCCGATGGCTCCGTTGTCAAACTCCAAGACGGCTGCCGTCCCTTCATCGGCGACTGCCGATTCACAACTGGCGGAAGGAACGGCCCGGTCTTCGTTGAAGGTGCGAACCAGCGCGGAAACGCTTCTGATTTCACCCACCAAGTATCGGCACTGGTCGATGGCATGACTGCCGAGCCCTTGTATTCCCCCCGAGTGCGGCCAGCCCGCATACCAGGTTTCATCTGCCGAGAGGGAAGGATCGTGGCCGGCCATCTGCAGGTAATTGACACGGACCTGATAAACCGTGCCGATTCTACCCTGGGCGATCAGGTCCTTCGCAAAGCGCACCGCCGGCATGAAGCGGTAATTGAATGTGCACATCGCCTTGCCCGATGATCGAGTGGCTGCATCCCGCATTCGCCTGGCGTCGCCGACGGAGACGGCCAGCGGCTTTTCGCAGATCACGTGCTTGCCGGCATCGAGCGCAGCAATGCACGGCTCAACATGCATAGGGTCGGGCCCGCAGTTGTCGATGAGGTCGATCCTGTCGTCATCGACCAGCTCCTGCCAATCCGTGCAGAACTCCTCATAACCAAATCTCGCCGCCTCGTGCTGGACCTTCGTCTCATCGCGGCCACAGATGAGCAAGAATCGGGGCTGCAGGCTGGCGCTCGGATAGATGTACGGGATCTTCTTGAAGGCGTTGGTATGGCATTTCCCCATAAAGCCGTATCCCAACATGCCGATTCGAATCTCATTCCTCCCGTCGGCCTCCACCTTCGTTACAGCCATGCCTTTCACCTTCCTATTCCGACAACAGAGGGGTCAGTTCTTCTTTTGCCCAGCTGGCGGAGCGTTTGAGGTCCGCGTGCTCCACGTCCCACGATTGCTCTCCGTCGGCCAGATTGGGGGGCAGAGTCTCCAAAATGTCTTTGCTCCATGATTTTTCGAGATACCAGGCGAGTCCGTCGCCGGGCGGAGAAGGGTGTCTTTCAAAAAACTCTTCGTCGAAGATATTCAGCGTGAAGGGGGAAAATTGGGAGTGGATTTCGATGTTGATGTTGATTCGGGGATCGTGTTCCGCCAGGGTGCGCGCAATCGAAACGACGTCAATATCGCCCTCTCCCACGGGGCCGTTCTCTAGAGCCAAGCCGTTCTTCGTTCTGATAATTCGGTAGTTCTTGTAATGGGTGGTCAGAGCGTACGGCGCCATGAGCTTCGCCAGCCTCATCGGCTCGTCAAGATCGAAGGCGAGATTGGCACAGTCCACGGTCAATCCCAATGCAGGGCTGTCGACCCGCGCGAGGATGGCGAGCAATTCCCGGACCGTAAAATCGGCGTGGTTCTCGATGGCAATCTTCATTCCCATGTCTCGGGCGGCCGGGCACGCCTCCTTGAGAATCGAGACGACATCGTCTGCCAGATCAGCCATGTCCCGCCCCTCGTCTCTCGTGAAAAGATCTCCGGCGACACACCGCAACAAGGGAGAGCCCAGACTGTCTGCAATCTGCAGATGGTCGATGAGAATCCCGGCATCCGAGACTGAAACATCGTAGCCTGCGTCGGCCAGCAAGTCTCTTCCCTTTGCTGCCATCGGATGCCAGCCGAGTATCGAGCCCATTCCAAACTCGATGTAAAGTCCTTTGTCCTCGGCGGTCTTTCGGATGCGGTCCAGGTCATCCCCCCGAAAAGAATCAAACGGGCTGAGCTCGAAAAGGACCCCTTGTAATCCCAACTCGCTCGCAAGGCTGAGGACTCCCGCCGGATCCAGCCCGGAGTTTCGCGTGGAATAAGAATCAATGCCAAGTTTCATTGAGGCACCCCAAAGTTGTGTAGGACATTCCGTAGTAGAGCCTGAAACTTGGGATCGGCTGACAAGCCCCATCCGGCGCCCAACGACCCCGCGTGAAAAACGCGTCCGCCCTGGGGTCGCTCCCAGTAGATCATGTGGCAAGCGGTTCCTTCGACGAGGCGGACGGGACGACCGAAGTAGTCGAACGCCGCGGCTTTCGGCTGGCTGCCTTGGGCGAGCGTGACGATTCCTTCAGGCTCTTCGGGTAAAGTGGCACCGGGGGGTACCTTCTTCGTCAATTGCCGCAACAGCGCAAGCCTTACGTCGGGCTCGTGACCAACGGGTCGGGGCAGGCCTCCGTCCGGGGCTCCACCGAACACTTTGCCCTTGGCCAGCCCGATACGCTCCGGTTTGTGGAACAGGAAGTGATCGGGCTGTTGGACTCGATAGTTGGCGAACAGGTCACCGCCGGTGCCCCACCAGCCGAGCGTGGCCAGCCCGACCAATTTCCAGGCGGGATAGCCACATTCGCGCATTAGGCTGCCACGGCGGCCGTCCTGGCTGTGCCAGATCTCTCCAACGGTGCAGCCTTGGCGGCCTCCCAGGCCGGCATCCAGCTTGCGACATTCCATGATCGTGCCCTGGGCATTGTAACTGACTCGCCAGAAAATCGAGTTGCCCGAAAGCACGACCACGTTTCCGCCCTCGCGAAGGTAACCCTCGACGGCTTCATACCCTGGGGCCGTCCAGTATTCGCTGTGTCCGTTGATCGCGACCACCTGGTAGCCGTCCAGTAGCTTCGGATCGCCGTCGAGATCCAGATCGCCGATGACGTCGAAGTCGTACCCGTTCTGCTCCAACCAGATGTGGAGAAAACGATCGGCTCGCATGAGGTGGCTGTAACCGACGCTCTGGGCGCTGTAGAGCACATACGGCCCGGCGTCAGGCCACGGTGTGTTGACGCCAATCTGATACGTCGGCTGACCGGCGCGGTGATTCAGGTAACAGGAGTAAGTGGGTGGATTGCCCGGGCTGTTCGCGATGCCCGCAGTTCCCCAGCGGTGGTGCAGGCCGATGGGCGTGACGGCGAACGGCTTCGAGTTGTAAGCCAGCCAGGTGTTGGTGGCCGCGAGAACCAGGATCTTTGCTTTGGGGCGTCTCTTTGCTTTCTTCACGACGAAGGTCACGTGGTAAAGGCGAGGTTGCCCGTCGATCTCGAATGCGAACCGCCCAACGTAAATACCGGGTTTGGCCGTTTCGGGAATGCGAAATTCGCGGGTCACCTGCCAGCGGCAGTCGAAAAGATCGTCGGATGCCAAACGCAGGCCGTGGCCTCGTTTGGCATCTTTGGCCGGATCGTACGGGCCGTAGCGAGGGACTTTGCCGCCGTCGAAGCTCGGTCCGCCGATCATCCAAGTCCCAGAGTTGATGATACGGCCGTGACGCTCGCGCCCAGAACAATCAGCAACGTGGTCCCCACGCTCTTCGTCAAGCGGCCAGCACGCCAACACGCCGTCACCGGTGGCCGGTTCGAGTCCCTGTTCTCCGAAGCGCGATTGGATTTCGTCGGCCGACAGTGCTCTGTCGTAAATCACCGGCATGGCCAAGTCGCCATCGAGAAGGTTCACTGCCGGTCCACTGTCTCCGCACGCTCCCAGCCGCAACGGCGAGTCTCCCGCTGTGACCGGTCCCTTGAACGCCTGTTGGGCGACACGTTCTCCGTCAATCCACAGCGATTTGGTCTTCCCGTCCCATGTGCCGACGACGTGCTGCCAGCGGCGGTGTACCAACTGCGGCCCGGTAAGTGTTCTTTCAGGCACATAGCGTTGTCCGTCGCCCAAGTAGAACTGGAGTCTTCCGTCGGTGTCGAGGAACAATCCATAGCCACAAGCAACGGGGAAATTGTGCTGCGAAATCAACGTCTGCCAGGCGTTCAGTCGCCACGGGCGGACCCAGCATTCCAATGTCAGCGCATCGAGCGGTTCATCCGCTGGTAAGCCGTTGTTGACGTGTACGTAGGAACCGGGATGAATCGGCTGCCCGACCGGTTTCGACTCGGGAAACGTCTTCAACACTTCGTCGCCCGCCGGATCGTCCACTTTCAAACCCAAGCGACAAATCGAAAGTTGGTAAGGCACGCTGCTGCTCGTACGGAAGTGAATTGTCTGACCGGCGGTGATCGTCTTTTCGGCGTAGGCGTGTAGACCAACCAGTTCCAAGGATTGGGGCAGGACGTCTGGCTCCGCCGCCACACCCACTGTGAGGCGGAGTCCCAATAGGATCAGAATCAAAGAGGGTGTTTTCATGAACTTCATCTCTATGACAGGATGCATGCGCAAGACAGAAACGCTATCACTTTGGATCCATATCGACTCGCGGCCGGGCAAGCATTTGCCGGCGGCCCTCTCTGATTGCTTCGAGCATTGTAACGTAGTCGGCATCGCTTTTGTCGGTGAACAACGGCGTCTCGCCGTCGAAACGCTCCGTCGGAAGGCCGCGGCCGCCAGCCTTCTTGCTTAAGTGGGCTGAAAGGGCCGGACTCCACTCTGGGTGCGTGAAGTTAATCCAGGCGAATCGGCCGTTCCAGATGTTCTCGTGGTCGTTGGGATGGGGAAATTTGCCGTGGCACCGAGCACATCGCCGGTTGTAGACTTCCAGGAACCGGTCGGCAAACCATGTCGCCTCGCGGCCCGTATCGGTATCGGTGCAAAGATCACGACCACCGGGCGACAACGGCCGGCTGGCGTCGTAAGTGCCGTAATAGGGAACGTTGGCGTCGATCCAGATGGCAATTCGTTGTCGGTCTTGGACAAGAACATCCTGTCCGCAGTGGCCGGCGTCGAGATAGTCCACAAGCCGGCTGACGTAGGAACCCGACCACAGCGGACGATTCACCGCCGTCGGCGACCGGCGGAGCCAATAGAAATGGACGAGCGGGCGACCACGGGCCGCTTCCTGCGACAGCATCCGACCGGTGGTCAAGTTGTGCTGGCGGTAGGATGCACTCCGCCCCAGCAAGTTGTCGTAGGCCATGTTGAACAATCGTGTCTTGTCACCCGAGAGGTCGCAGCCCCCTTTCGGATTCGGTCCGCTGTGGCAGACGACGCAGTATTTTTCGAGCACCGGCTCGACGACTGTTACGAAATCGATCATGCCGTCGGCTGTCCATCGCGGCGGCACGGGTCGAGTCGCCGGTCTGCGGGCGGCCAGCGGAACATGGGCCCTTGGCGGTGCCGAATTGCGAGGCTCGTGGCAGCCGATGCAACTGCGCACTTCGTTGGGCATGAGCTGGATGGACGACGTTTGCCGCTGTAGCTCGCGGCCTTCGGCATCGAGCACCTGCAAGTACACCTCTCGCAGCGCAGGCACGTCGAAATGGGCCGAGCCATCCGGTTCGATCGGTACACGGCCCCAACAGCGTTTGGTATAGAACGTCCCGTAGCCGATCACGGGCGACTGATCGTAAGCGCGCCGGCTCCATTCGCGTGTTTTGGGAACCTGCTCCATGATCTGAATGTAGCGAGCCTGGCCTCGGCGGACACTCGACATGCCGCGATAAACGTCTGTGACCAGGAGCGTGGCCCAGGAACCATCTGATGCGCTGTGTTTCAGAGTACGTCCGGAGATGAGGGGCACGGAAGGGACGTTTCGCGGCTGCAAGAGTAACGGACTGTAGCAGCCCATTTGCGGAGTGGCGTAAACCGGGACTCTGTTGCCGCAGAGGTCTAACAAGTACAAAGCGAAGCGTCCCGACTCGCCACCTCCACCGTACGAGACGAGAAAGAGATAGTCGTTGACCGGAAACGGATCGCGGTATTGCCAACGCGACGAGTCAAACCACTTGTCGGCGCGCGCCTCAAATTCGTGGGCGACGGACAGATCAATCTGCTCTCGATTGCCGCGGAACTCGTCGTCGTCCCTGGCGAGGTCCAGCAACCGGCCGTCGTCCATGTCCTGGTAACTCATGCCGTCTGCGTGGATCGACGAGTCGCCCACGTTGGAAAGTTCCTCAGTGATCCAAACAAAGCCTCGGTCGCGGCGAGCGTCCGGTCCCAGTCGGTTTTGCACCAAGCCAATCGCTCCGTGGGGCCAACCGTTGGGCGGGGCGAAGGTAGCCACCAGCAGGTTGTCGTGCCCCGGAACCGGTCGGGCCTGCCAGAACATGCCCACTTCGCGGATAGCGTTGCCGAAAAAATGCTGAAAATGCCGCCCGTCGGGCCTCTGCGTCCAAAGCCCCAGCCGGTACTCGACGTCGCGATCGACATACTCCCAGCGCGTGAACAGTACACGGCCGTCGGGCAACAGGTGCGGCGAAAAATCAGAGAGGGTGTTCTGGCTCACGCATCGCACATGACTGCCGTCTCGCTTCATGACGTGCAGATTGGAACGAGGCCCGGTTTCGGACAACAAGAATCCTCCCCGGCGCGTGGAGACGAAAAGCAAATCGCCATCAGGCAACTCGACCGGGCTGACGTCGTAATGGGTTGGGTCCCGACTGATGCTCTTCAACCCTCGGCCGTCGATGCCGATCTCGTAAATCTGCCAACAGCGATCGTTTCGCTTCTTGTAGGAGAAGAACAACGCGGTACCGTCTTGGGAAAGGCTCATGTCGAAGATCGAGCCCTCCGGATCCCGGAAGATCGACTTCGCCGGCGCGTCCGCTCGCGCCGGATCGTAGATGCGAATACTGCATCCCCAACGCTCCGGAACGCTCTGCCAGATGGTGCACCCGGCGGCATTGGGCCGGGTGAGCGGATGCCGCGTAAAGAAAACGATCGGCCCCAGACTCTCAACCTGTCCGCCCAGGAATTCATGAACCTCGGCGGCCGGTTTCGCCTCCGGCCGAACAGAGCGTTGCCGTCGCTCGAAGGCTGCCAAACGTGACAGGTACTGCTGTCCCTCGAGAGAAAGCGTGTCGCCCCCAGCAACACGCAGAACTGCCTGTCGTGCCTCGAAACTCAATCTCGCCGGGACACCCGATTGGCCGGCAGCGGTACCGCAGATCGAGAGGGCGACCGCGGCCAACAGAGGATACAACGGCGCGAGTCTCATGGCAGCCACCGATCCCCGGCAGCAAGCACTCGACCCAGCTGTTTTCGAAACTCCTGGAGCCGTTGCTCTAACTCGGCGCCGTAAGAGCCGGTAATCTGCGCGTAAATATCCATCCAGGTGATCAACCGCTCCCACTCCGCGGAACAAGGCCTCCGACGTAAAACAGGACAATGTGGCGGTATTATACTTTGTTTAGGCAAGACGACAATCTTTGAGGTCTGTTACGATAACTTCCCGCGTTTCGAGGCAGACGAAGACTTCGATCAAAGGAGCCAGTTGACATGAAAGAGATGTTGTCGGTGCTCTTGGCTATCTTCACACTCTTGGCAAAGCCAGCTTCGGCAGAGGTGCGAGTGATAGTCGACCATCCGCGATTGTACTTCACGGCTGACGAACTCCCTCGGCTGCGCGAGTTGAGGCAGATAGGTGTACACAAGAAGATCTGGAATAACGTCCGCGAGTCCGCCGACTGGTGTTTGACGCGGACTCCGCGCGAAGCCTGGATCGCGCCCGTAAAGCCCGACCCGATCTACGAGAATCTCTACGATCGTTTCTACGCCATCATGGGCGATCTGGCCGTGACCGAACATCTCTGCTTCGCATACACACTCAGTGGTGACCAGCGGTATGGCGACACGGCACGCGACTGGGTGCTGGCCAGTTGCCGGGCATGGAGAAGCGAGGCGGAGGGGCAGCCAGACGGGTCGAAGGCGTATGCCGTCAGCCGGCTGTTAAAAGGCGTCGCCGTCGGCTACGACATGGCATACGACCGCTTCAACGAGGCGCAGCGGCGCGAAGTTCGCGAAATGCTCGCAGACATCTGCCGCAAGTATTACGCCGGCTACTTCGCAACTCCGAGCATTTCCGGCCCCGGTTTTCACACACACCACGCAAGCGTCGAATGGGGATCGTTCGGCGTTGCGGGTCTAGCGCTTCTCGGTGAGGTGCCCGAAGCCGATACGTGGGTAGCGGCCACAGTGAAGAAGTTCGAGGAACACTTGCTGCCGACCGGCCTGGCACCGGACGGAGCCCACGTCGAAGGGGCGACGTTCTGGGCCTCCACGATGCACTACCGTCTGTTCTTCATGGATGCCCTTCGCCGCGTCACGGGGCGCGACTTGTTCGGCAAGTACAAGAAGTACATGAACGCCGATCTCGCCTTGGCGTCGGTGGCTGCCGAGAAGAATCCCGGTTACAACCGTTCCCATCAGACCGTGGCCTTGGAACCACCTTACGGGCAACTCGACTATTACGCCCCCGTGCTTATGTTTTTGGCCCGAGAGTATCGACGACCCGTCTGTCAAGATCTAGCGCTTTGGGATCGATCACTGGGGCGAATCCAAAAAACTCGCTACATCACTCCCCATGGTGAACAGCTTCTCTTCGAACTGGGAGGATACGCCTACGTTTGGTGTGATGCGAGCGTTTCGGCGGAACCCGGAAAAGCGCCGCGACTCAGTCGCAATGCACGAGCTACCGCAGGGCTGGAGGAACGAGCGAAAGGGAACAAGGAATCACCAAATAGTCGTGCGAAGCTCTTGTACCACTTTCCTTCGGTTGGCCAAGTGTACGCACGGGCATCCTGGAAACCTGGCGACCTGTTGGTTGCCGTGGGAAAGTCGCGATTGGTCGTCCATGCAGGAGGGCATCCAGTGTTGATCACCGATGGAGTCCCCCAAAACCATTCCATCCGAGGTGTCACGGATGACGGTTCCGTAGCAACGATTCGCATTGGAAATGCAGAAGAAGCGGTGACCGTCACCCTCCGCCGCCCCGACCGGCTCGTCATCCGTCGGCAAGCTGCTGGCGAGTGGCAATGGTGGTGTCACGGCAAGCCGGCCCGCGACGGGAACAAGATCACGTGGGGCGACCGCGTCAGTCTGTCAGTTTCGGCGGGTGAGATCGCCACCTGGGAGCCGGCCGGTCATACGGTGACGTTGGCTGTTGGTTTCGGGAAGCTCGCAATGATTGACCCGGCGCCGGCAAAGTTCCCGCGAGCTACCATCCGACCCTCGGCGGACGACGAGACCGTTATTCTGGAGGTGCGATTGCGAGAGAAATAAAGGCCGCTGGGAAGGCGACACCGTACATCTCGATAGACCACCTTCTCCTCAGGGGTCAAGGTGTCATGGTTGCTAAGATAGTTTGCCTCTTCGTACTTCAGCAGGAGAACAAACATGACAGATTATGATAGGCAAGTTGGCGAAAACGGACGGCGGGATTTCCTCGGAACAACACTTTTTGATACGACTCGCGTTCCCATATCGCGACGTCATTTCCTGCAGAGTTCACTCACGGGTGCCATGGTTGCCAGGACAGCATCCGCACAGCGTCAGGACGACTCACCCAACGGCAAGGCTCGCATCGCCATCACGTTGGACCTGGAAATGAGCCGCATGTATCCAACACGGGACATGATGGAGTGGGACTATCAAAAGGGAAACTTGAACGAGCCCACCAAGAAGTATGCGCTCGATGCCGCCCGCATTGCAAACGACCGAGGTGGACTGATCCATTTCTTCTGTGTCGGCCGTGTGTTGGAGCAATCCGATATTGGTTGGCTAAAAGACATTGTCGAGTTGGGCCATCCCGTGGGCAACCACACCTACGATCATGTCAATGTCTGGGCCACAAAACCAGAACAGACGCAATTTCGTTTTCAACGATCCCCGTGGTTAGTCCGCGGAAAGACGACGCAGGATGTCATACGCGAAAACATTCGTATGACGACGCTGGCCATGAAACAGCGCGTCGGGATCGACGCCAATGGCTTCCGTACGCCAGGCGGTTCGCGCGCCGCTCTCGTTGGACGAGAAGACATCCAACGGTTGTTGCTTGATGAAGGCTTTACGTGGGTCAGTTCAAAATACCCACCGCACAAAAGCAGCGAGCCGGGCAAGGAGCCGACGCAGGATGTGTTCGAGTCAATCGTCAACGCTCAACGGCAGGCGCAGCCATTTGTCTATCCAACAGGACTAATCGAGATCCCGATGAGCCCGATCAGCGATGTTGGAGCGTTCCGCACGAGTCGCTGGAAACTCGACCATTTTCTGAAGTCCGTTCGCCAGTGCGTGGAGTGGGCCATTGACAACGGTGCGGCATTTGATTTTCTCTGCCATCCATCGATCATGTACGTTGAAGATCCGAACTTCAACACGGTCAAGCTTATCTGCGATCTGGTCAAACAAGCCGGAGACAAGGCCGAAATCGTCGCGCTGAGTACGATTGCGAAGCACGTTGCCGTATAGTGTGGATTGTTCACTAACCGGTATCCAGGCTATCGGCGTAAGACGGCCAAGACTGTTTGCATATCCGGTGGCAGCGGTGCCGAAAACGAAATGGGCTCGCCCGTGATCGGGTGCTGAAGAGACAAGCAGCGCGCGTGCAAGGCCTGACGCTTCAGGACGACTTCCTGGTCCACGTTTGTCGATTGGCAATGCTTCACTGCCGATAGCTCGTCACGTGAAATCTGAGAACGGCCTCCGTACAGCCGATCACACAGTACGGGGTGGCCCAAGTGTGTCAGGTGCACGCGGATTTGATGGGTACGCCCAGTTTGCGGTGCAAGGTGCAGCAGTGCAAAGCCGTCAAACCGCTCCTTTACTTCGTAAAAAGTGCGTGCTTCTCGACTGGTCGAATGATCCGCTCGAATCGCCTTTTTCTCACGCGAATACGGATGGGCACCAATGGGCTGATCGATCATATCGCGATCGCGATCGGGCGTGCCGAGCACAATCGCCTGGTACGCTTTCTTGGCGGTTCGCTGCTCGAATTGAGACGCCAGCTGATGATGCGCCCTGTCGGTCTTGGCGACCACCATGACGCCACTGGTTTCGCGGTCGAGTCGGTGCACAATGCCGGGCCGGGTGGGCCCGCCGATACTGCTGAGCGTTTCAAAATGAAACGCCAGGGCACTCGTCAACGTCCCGGCCCAATGCCCTTTTGCCGGGTGCACGACCATTCCTGGTGCCTTATTCACCGCAATCAAATGATCGTCCTCAAACAGCACATCCAGCGGCAGTTCCTCGGGTTGGGGACCTTCGCGCGGGAGTTCGGGAAGGACGATCGTGACGCACTGCGCGGCGACGAGCCGATAAGACGCCTTGGTCCGCTTGCCGTCTACCTGGACGGCCGCCGCATTGATGACGCGGCGCAAATGAACGCGGCTGTATTGCGGGAATTGCGAGGCAAGAAACTGATCCAATCGCAACCCTTCGGACTCCGGACCCACCACAATCGTTTCAGGTTCGGCAGAAGGCTCGTCTGACGTCATGCTCTACTGGCTCGCCGCGCCATCCCCTGAGGGAGGATCTGCCGGTGTCTCAACGGACTTGTCCGCTGCCGGAGCTTTTGGCGTGGGTGCCGGTTCAACGGAAGTGGCCGGTTCAGATGCAGTGGATTCCGGCGTCGTGGAATCCGGTGTCGTAGCTGCGGGATCGGTCGCCTCCGGCTTCTTTGTTTCCGGCTCAGTTCCTTTTGGCTCCGCTCCTTCTGAAGCTGGCGTGGTAGCCGTAGGATCTTCGCTTGGCAACGACGACTCGGCGCGCTGGTTCGTGCCCTCAAACGGCAGGGGAAGTGAGAGGTCGGGCCGACCTGGTATTTCCGACAAGTCGCGTGGCAAATCAAGTCCGTCGTCAGCTCCGCCGGGGAACCCTCCTGGGAATCCACCACCCGGAAATCCACCTGGAGACGTGCGGGGTTGTGGCGTCTGGCGAGCAAACCAAGCCAACCATTGTGCGGCATCCTTGTCACTGAGACGATCCAGTCGTAACTGGGCTTGCTTGCCAATGGACGAGTCTCTGGCCAAGGCGATGGCTTGTTGGTAGTAATCCTTTGCTTTGTCGACTTCCCCTTCGGCCTCGAAAGCCTGCGCCGTTCCGAATTGCGCTGCCTGTCTCAAGTCTGGAAGGCCAGCCGCGCCAGCCGCGACCCGAGAGTACAGCCTTCTCGCCGTGCCGATCGCTTCGGTCGACTCGCCACGACTGGTATACAACGCACGGATGCCACGCGCCAATTCAAGGTCAGCTTCTCGCAGCGTGGCCCAGACGGCCGGCAGTGTTCCAGCGTGCTCCTCGGCAACGGTTCTCAGCCGATCGGTACTATCTCCCGTAGATGCCGCAAAATAATCCGCCCAGCCTTGCGACGATCGTTCCAACTGCTGGTTGGAGATGACGGTCGCCACGATCGCCACGATCAAGACCGCGGCGATTCCGCCGAGAATAAGCTTGAAGTATGGCCGGATGGCTTCGGTCTTGTGGCCTAGCCAATCAGCCAAAATATTCGTTTGCAATTCGTGTCGTCGTTCTGTTTTCATCGTCCGTGCCGGCATCGCTAGTAGTAAAGGGGCGAAACTGCTGCCACCAGCGACCCTCGCCGGCGGACGCACATCATTGCGCAAGTATAGGAGTGATCAGGGAATAGCGTCAAGGGCGAGCACGACCGGCAACGGACACACGGACACCGGGCTGCCCGCAGAGATTCAGCTGACCTTAGACGGCAAGTCCTCGTCCGGCGACTTTGCCTGCCGCGAGAAAACCCGATAGGCCAAAAACACAGGAACGCCCAAGACAATGAAGGCGAGCCCGGTTTTCGCTTCCAGCGGGTTGGTCAGGTAGACCTGCCGCATGAACCAGACATACACCACCAAAAACAGGACAGGCACGACTGGATAGCCCCACGTCCTGTAAGGCCTTGGGACATCTGGTCGACGAAATCTCAGAACGATCACCGCCAACACGCCAAACATATAGAAGATGCTCGCCGAGAAGATCACGAAGTTGGTCAACAAGCTAAAAATCGAATCATTTTTCAGGCTTGCGATCACCGTTGGCAACAACTGCTGTGGCGTGGCGGATTCAGCATAGTCGGCCGTCGCGGCAACCGTACCGACGTCCTTGCCGACACCGTTGTCGGCGACCAAGTGCTTAGCAACTGCCACGGCCAGGACCAATGCGATCGCCATCACGGCCATCACGACGATTGCCATCGCAGGTGTGCGAAACGTCGCGTGGACCGTTCCAAGTGAGCGAAAGAACACCTTGTCGCGGCCCATCGCAAAAGTAATTCGAGGTGCCTGGAGCAGATTCGTGTTGATCGCGCCAAAGGTGCTACACATGATGACAGCAGACATGGCAGCCAACCCGCCCTGCCCCAACAGACTCTGCAACATCTTCTCGGCACCGTGATCTCCGGCCTGTTTCATCTCCTCCATCGAAAGGACGCCGTGGTACGCGAAGTTCGCTGCAATGTAGAGCACGATCAGAATGCTGATGCCCGCCAACAACGCCCACGGAATATTGCGATGTGGATCGCGCACCTCCTCGGCTAACGGCGTGACACCGTGCCAACCGTTGTAGGCCCACATGACGGCCAACAGCACGACACCAACCTGGGCGGCCAGCCCTGTTTGTCTGGGAACGACGGTCGTTGAGTAGTTGGCAACGTCGACAGCTTCGCTCACAAATGGGATCAAGATGAATGGGACGATCGCCACCAGCGCCAGAAATGTGGCCTTCACAACCGTCACCACCATTTGCAGACGTCCACCCCACAGGACGCCGACAATGTTCACCCAAGCCATCGCCACAATCAGGCCGATCGCGACCAAGACCTTAGCCGCTGGCGACAGGATTCCCCCCAAGGCCAAACTGAATGAGCCGACAAACGCCACGCTTAACGCGCCAATCGACGCGGGCTTGCCAAAAAAGACCTCTGTCCAACCGAACAAGAACGCAACCGGCCTGCCGTACGCTTCCCGCAGATAGACATACATACCGCCGGCTCGCGGATACATCGCGGCCAATTCGGCAAAACACAGACCACCCAAGATGCACAGGAGCCCACCAAACAACCAGACAGAAATAATGACGCCAAACTGCCCCGCCTCACCTGCGATGTTTCCTGGCTTGAGAAAGATCCCCGACCCGATCACATTGCCCACGACGACTGCCGTGGCGATTCGTGGCCCCAGCACCCGGGCGAGTCCGCCAGACGACTCGGCAGGCGAAGGCGCGGCGTGATTTGTGTCGGCCGTTGCCAAGAACGTATTCCTATACCTAGTGAATGATGGCACTGACGGGCTGGCGAAGGCGTGATTGTGGGCGGAACGGCAGCTGAAAGCAAGTGAACGCGCCGTAGGGGACTGAGCCGATTTGACCGTGAAATCCGCTGCGGTTACGATCACAACTGGCCCCAAGCGGCTCAGAGAATCACGGTCTTCGTCGGATTCCTCAAATGCAACCGACAAGTCGCCGTGGCGCCTCGCCAAATAGATCACGCCTCGACTGCTTTCGATTCAGTTCGGCAGATCGTTGCCCCCGCCCAACTCGTCTGGAGTTCGCCATGCTGCCAAAACTGATACGGTCATGTGGATTGTCGTTATTGCTGGTTGCCTGGCTGGCGAGCGACGTTTCGCGTGCACAGGAAGCCGAACAAGATACCTGGAAGACGGTGCAGGTCCCCGAAGTCTGGAAGAAACCGCCCGCAGGACGTGGTGGCTATTCGTGGTACCGCTGCCTGGTGAGCGTGCCCACCGATTGGCGCGGACAGCCACTCACACTGTTTTCCGAACCCGTCGACGACGCGCGTGGGATTTTCGTCAACGGTCACGAAGTCGGACGCTCGGGCAGCTTTCCCCCACAGTTTCGCAGTGGACTGGGAAGCCGCGACCGACACCCCCTCGACGCGAAGATCGTCAACTTCGGAAAAACGAACGTGATCGCGATCCGCATCTACAACAGTGACGGTCGAAGTGGGTTCAATGTTGCGGCACCCGTGCTCTTCGCGGCCGAATCGGCCATCCGTCTGGCCGGCCCCTGGCAAATGCGCGCTGGAGATGACCAAAACTGGGCTTCGATTCGAACGGGTGACACAGCCCCAGCGGAGCCTTTTGCCAAAATACAACCCAGAGCAGACGTCCAACGCATCCTGAGGCAGTTGCCTGGCGAAGAGGGAATGCTCCCAGTCGCCGAAGCGCTTAAGCGATTTAAACTGCCTGCCGACCTGAAGGTCGAAGCCGTGTTGAGCGAACCTGATATCGGCCAACCGCTATTTCTCGATTTTGATTCACGTGGCCGAATGTGGGTTTTGAATTACAAACAGTACCCGTCACCGGCAGGTTTGACTGCCGTCAGTCGCGACAAGTATCTCCGGACCGTCTACGACAAAGTCCCCCCGCCACCCCCGAATCACTTCCGCGGCAAGGACAAAATCACAATCCATGAAGACACTGACGGAGACGGGCGGTACGACCTTCACAAAACGTTTGTCGATGGGCTCAGTCTTGCCACGTCGTTCGCCCGAGGTCGCGGCGGCCTGTTCGTGTTGAACCCGCCTTATCTGCTGTTCTATCCAGACAGAGATCAAGACGACAGACCCGATGGCGATCCGCAAGTATTGCTCCAGGGCTTCGGTATGGAAGACTCGCATTCCGTCGCCAGCAACTTGCGCTGGGGTCCCGATGGCTGGCTCTATGCGGCGCAAGGTAGCACCGTCACCGGTCACATCAAACGGTATGGAAGCAAGGACCCGCAGGTGCATTCGATGGGACAACTCATCTGGCGCTACCATCCCGAGACGAAACAGTACGAGGTTTTTGCTGAAGGAGGCGGCAATACGTTCGGCGTCGAAATCGATGCGAAGGGACGGGTCTATTCCGGGCACAACGGTGGCGACACGCGCGGCTTTCACTATGTGCAAGGAGGCTATTACCGAAAGGGGTTCGGTAAACACGGCGAGCTCTCAAATCCCTTCGCATTCGGTTATTTCCCCAACATCGAGCATCACAAAGTCGCGAGGTTCACACACAAATTCATCATCTACGAGGGTGCAGCGTTGTCTGCCCAGTACGCCGGGAAGTTGTTCGGCGTCGGACCGTTGCAAAGCCACGTTGTCTTCAGCGACGTGCAGCCGAAAGGAGCGACGTTTCAAACCAAGGATCTTGGCACGGCGTTAACCAGCAGTGACCCGTGGTTCCGCCCAGTCGCAATCGAGGTAGGCCCCGATGGGGCGATTTATGTGTGCGATTTCTATGAACAGCGCATCGATCATGCGAGCCATTATCAGGGCCGGGTCACGCCCGATACTGGACGCATCTATCGTATCTCTGCCCGTGATGGCGGCACGCCAGCGGCACCGTTCGATTATCGGAAGCTGAACACCGCTAAACTCGTGGCGCTACTCCGGCACGACAACAAATGGCATCGTCAGATCGCCTTACGGGTGATCGCCGATCGTCGCGATGCGGAATTCGTACAACCACTCACCGAATTGCTGGAAGACTCCAATGGTCAGAACGCGCTTGAGGCGTTTTGGGCATTGAACCTGGTGGGTGCCTTCGACGAACAACGTGCCCTGACAACGTTGCAGCATGATGACCCATTCGTACGCGCCTGGTCGGTCCGGTTACTCTGTGACGACGGCAAGATATCCGATCCAGTTGTTCGAGAATTGGTGAGCATGGCGAAGCGCGAATCCAACGTCGAAGTACGTTGTCAACTGGCCTGCTCGGCGCGTCGACTACCGACGGTTCAATCGTTGCTGATCGTTGGGAATCTGCTGCGTCGCGACGAGGACAACGACGATCCTTTTATGCCGTTGCTGCTATGGTGGGCAATTGAAGCAAAAGCGGAAAGTGGCCGAGCAGAGGTCGTTCGTCTGCTCGCAGACAAGGAGCTTTGGGCCGCCCCACTCGTCCAGCAACATATTTTGGAGCGGTTGATGCGTCGGTACGCCCTGGCGGGCGAACGGGGCAACCTGACGACGTGTGCGCAACTGTTCGATCTGGCACCGGAGGCGGACAGCAGCAAACGCCTCCTAAAAGGGTTTGAGGCGGCCTTTTCCGGTCGTACGCTGGCGGATATCCCAGATGAATTGGCCGACGCGCTGGCAAACGTGGGCGGCGGGTCGCTCGAACTTCGGCTTCGTCGTCGGGACCCCGATGCTGCCAAGGAAGCGTTGAAACTGATTGCAGACGAAAAGCAGCCTGCCGAACAACGCCTACGCTATATCCGAATTCTGGGGCAAATCGGCCAGGCAGACTGTGTACCCTTGCTGCTGCGTTTGGCGGCTACATCCAAGAGCGATCAGATTCGCATCGCCTCCTTGACAGCCTTACAGGCCTACGATCAGCCGACCGTCGCGACCAAAGTCATCGCAATGCACAACGGACTGCCGGGCGATACACAACCCACCGCGCAGACGCTGCTGGTCAGTCGCAAGGCATGGTCACTGGAACTGTTGGACGCGGTCGAAGCAAAATCGATTGCGCCGGACGCGGTTTCAAATCCCATCGTGCAGAAGCTCCTGTTCCACGACGACCCTGCAATCAACCAGCGCGTCAGACGCATCTGGACGACCGTCTCGGGATCAAGTACGGACGAAATGCGAGCCGAAGTGCAGCGGCTACAACAAGTCATCGCGGACGCCGCGGGAAATCCCTACCACGGCAAGCAGTTGTTTCTGAAGAACTGTGGAAAGTGCCACATTCTGTTTACCGATGGAGGGCAAATTGGCCCCAACTTGACCTCGTACAAACGCGACGACTTACGCAGCATGTTGTTAAACGTCGTGAATCCAAGCCTGGAAATCCGGGAAGGCTTCGAGAACTTCGTGGTGTTCAACGCGGATGGCCGGACGCTGAACGGGTTCATTGCCGATCAGGACAATCGCGTCGTCGTGCTGAAAGGTGCCGACGGGCAACAGGTGATTATTCCGCGCGACGACATCGAAGACATGCAAGCCATCAAGCAGTCAATCATGCCCGAACAGTTGCTTAGCGAACTGGATGACCAGCAGGTTCGAGACTTGTTTGCGTATCTGCGGGCGACTCAGCCGCTGCCTTGATTGAATTCATTGCCGCCCAATCCGAGGTTGCCTCCACCACCACGCTCGTCACCAACACTAACCCAGAAGCCAGCAGCAAGGCGAAAACACAGCGTTTGAATTGTGTGGTGCTAAACCGCCGATTGAGCCACCAGCCGAGCAAAAGACCGATGGCCATCAGGGGTATGGATGCCAGGAGACAGGTGAATACGTCGCTGTTCCAGCGTCCATACCAGAAGTGGTTCAGGCAAACGAAAATACTCGCGGGAAAAAATACCCCCTGCAGCGTCGAGCGAAACTGGCGAGGCTCCCATCCTCGAAGCGTCGCAAAAATCACCAGCGGTGGCCCCAGCGTCACGTAGGCGCCCCCCAAGATGCCTGAGACAAGTCCAAATGCCGGTGCCATGCGGTCTGTCCGGAGCTTGAGCAATGTGGGCTTCAACAGATTGTAGACAGCAAAGCCAATCACCACGAATGCCAGGACGATCTTGATCCAGATCTCCGGAATGTACTCCACCCCAAGCACGCCTATGGGGATTCCCACCAGCGTTGCGATCGCCAACCGCTTGGTCGCACGCCACTGCAATCCCTGCCAATCGGAAAAGAGAATTCCCATCGCATTCAAGGTGGAACTAAGCGCAATCAGCGTCGCGGCGAATTTCACATCGACGACCGCGGACATCAGCGGCATGGCGACAAGTGCTTCTCCGAAACCGAAGGTTGAGCGGGTCAACGCTCCGGCGAACACGATCGCCACAACAACCAGGATTATCTGCGGTTCCACATCCTCCGTCGCCGCAACGACCTCCTAGATTATGTCGCCACGGGCAGGTGCACCGTTGGCGACGAATTGTGTCAAGACAATGTGTCGTTCGATTCCCCGTCGCCAACTTCTAGTTCTTGCCAATGCAATACAAGAACCCATCATTTCGGATCAGCAACTGACCGTCGTGTGCTACGGGGCAGGCGTTCGTTCGGGGGTCGTCGTCTCCCATCACATTGTGCGCCACGAGTTCGAATTGGGGCTTCGCCGCAACCACAAACGTGCCACTGTACTGCGAAGGATAATAAACGTTGCCGCCAACCAACAGGGGCGACGCATAGATACGACCAGGCGTCGGCCTCATTCGCTCTTGGTACACGATTGTTCCGTCGGCGACATCGAAACAGTAGGCGATGCCCCTCGAATCACTTGCCAGATAAAGGTGCCCGTTGTGGTAGATCGGTGACGAGACATTTGACCCCTTGGCGACGCGCCACAACTCATGTGTTGCCGTTACATCACCCCGACCTCCAGCACGAACCGCGAAAGTGTACTGTGTGCCGCGTCCACCGGTCACGTAAACGACACCATCATGGGATATGACACTTGGACAGGAATACGTTGGCACACCGTTGCACCGCCACAATTCATTTCCCGTCGACGGCTCGAACCCCATCAACCATCTCTGAGCGCTGATCACCAACTCCGCACCACCACCCGGTGCTTCGACCAGGGCCGGAGTGTTCCACGAAGACCGAATACCTCCGGCTCGCCACGCCTCTTCTCCGGTTTGCGCGTCGAGTGCGACCAGCGAACCGCTCTCGACGCTGGCATTGATGATCACCAGCCCGTTGTAAAGCAGCGGAGAACTGCCCGATCCCCAACCTCGAATGCGCGAACCAACCGTCGAATGCCAGAGTTGGTCGCCAGTGAAACTGAGACAATAGACACCCGACTTGCCGAAAAAGACGTACAGTCGCTTGCCATCCGAGGCGATTGTGCTCGACGCATAACCGTGGCGCGAGTCGTTTCCGCCCGCATATTCAGACTCATCCAGCATCGGATCGAACACCTCGCTCCAGACAAATTCACCCGTTCCACGTTGCAGACAGACGACATGCCGTTTCAGGTCGGTCATCTGGCCTGGGGCGCGCTGATCCAGTCCGTAACCGGAGTAACAGGTCAGAAAGATCTTGTCCCCTACGATGATGGGGCTCGACGTCCCAGCGCCGGGCAACTTGGCTTTCCAAGCAATATTCCGGGTGCCAGACCATGTCGTCGGAACCGAAGTCTCCTGGCTGATGCCTAACCCGCCAGGGCCGCGAAACTGCGTCCAATCACCGGCCACACATGGGGCTGTCAGACTTACACAAGCAAATAAAGCTAACCCAAGGCGGTTACTCATGGGGAGATTCCTCGCGAGACAAGTGGAGTGGGGCGATCTTGGTAGGGCCGACGAAGTGATATTGCGGTTGCGGCCAACCGAAATACCAGACGACGGAAACTTCTGGAGCGCACGCCGATTCAATGTAGCGGCTTATTGCCTTCCGTATTCATGAAACAAAGCGCCGCGGACGCTACACGTCGGTGCGACACGCACTAGCATACCTACCCAACGCCCTCCTGCACAATCCGCCGAATCTGCCCGATTTGCTGTAGGCAAAATCCGAAGAACCGGCACAAGAGCCCGTTCCACTAGAGTTTTACCAGCTTCCCAAAAGATCCTCGTCGAGCCAGACGTCAAACTCGACCGATCATGATCGTTAGGCGATTTTACGAGTCCCCCCCTATCGATCTACACAGGCCAACCATGCTTTCCACCGACCGACCACTCGACGAGCGCATTGATACCGTCATTCACAGCAGTCCGTACTTGGCAGGCAGGCGATTTCGGTTCAAGACGGAGGCGGATGGCGTCACGCTCGAAGGGCGGGTTGGTTCGTACTTTCAGAAGCAAATGGCACAAGAGATTGTCTTGCGCATCGATGGTGTCTCACGCATCGACAATCGCCTGCAAGTTGGCTAGCTGTGCGAATCATCCAGTCTAGGCTGCGCCAAAGTTAGTATTGCTTGAGCTGGGCGATCGTTCGGGTTTTGTTTACGCTTTTCTATTCCGACAGGGCGATGCGACGCTGAGAT
>NYXM01000080.1 GCA_002685655.1 Planctomycetaceae bacterium | reverse complement strand
GTGCGTTCAGCATGCTTGCCTTCGACAACCCTCGCGACAAGCTGAATTTCAAGATGATGTGCTCGTACTGTCACCAAGTCGGGACACTCGGGTTTCGCACGCCTGAAAAGCCGGTCGATTGGGAAACCATGTTACGGCGGATGGATGGGTTTGGCGGACTGTATCCGCATACTCGGGAGACCATCATCCCGCGTCTCATGAACACCTACAAAGACGATGCGGTCGACAAATGGCCCACGTTTGTTCCGCCGCCGGCACCGACGGGAATGGCGGCCGCAGCAACGATCAAGATGTGGGAAATGGACAAACCGCTGGAAGGTTCCTTTCATGATCTGGAGCTTGGGCGAGACGGGCTTGTTTACGCGGTCAACATCAGTCGGGGGCGGATGATCGCCTTGAATCCCAAAACCGGCGAACAGACGGCCATCAAGTTTCCACGTGGGTCCCACGCACCCCATTCCATTGAAACTGCCAATGACGGCAGCCTGTGGACGACGATGTGTGCCAGCGGCCACATGGCTCGCTACGACATCGAAACGAAACAGTTTGAAGTCTACAGTAGCGCCGAGGCACCAAAGAAACGCGGAAATTATCCGCACACTCTGCGAATCAATCCCAAAGATCCCGAAGGCCTGATCTGGTACACGGATGCGGGTTCTAATTCCTGTTTTTCCATTCATCCGCTAACGGGTTTCGTCAAGGAATACAAGCTATTGAGTGCTGGCCAGGCAATCGGAGCTGGGCGTGGCGAGTCGCGTGGAATCACACCCTACGGGCTGGATTATTCACCTGTCGACGGCATGATCTGGTATTCCAAGTTGAACGGAAATCGCATTGGTCGAATCGACCCGAGTGCTGACGACGGCGACATCACGGAATGGAACCCGCCGTTCCGTGGTCCCAGGCGGTTGCATGTGGCTCCCGACGGAATGGTGTGGGTTCCCGGTTTCGGCTCGGGGGTGTTTGGCAAGTTTGATCCGAACTACGAGAAGTGGACGGTCTACGAACTGCCCGACGCAGAGAATCAGATCCCGTACGCACTGAACGTCGACAAGGATGGCATCGTTTGGATCTGTGGCACTGGAAACGACACGATCAACCGCTTCGATCCCAAGACAGAAACGCTGGTCGAGTTCCGACTGCCAACTCGCGTCTCCTACACTCGCGAAATCGAGTTCGACGACGAAGGCAACGTCTGGACCAGCACGTCCGGGCCTGCCCGTCATATGGAACGGGGCGTCGGCGCTGTGATCAAAATCTCACTGCCGAAGACTCTGCCCGCGGGTGGCGGCATTAAGCTCACACCGAAAAGGTACGAAGGAAGTCACGACATCGGCAACCTCGCCACCGCTCCAGAATCGAAGAGGCCGGTGAAACCCGATAACACTGCTCTGTTCGCAGAGATCGACAAAGCGGAAATGCCCGCCGCGTATGTTCCGCGGGAGCATCAAAAGTATGTCGACGCGCGAATCGCCGGCATGCCTCCGCAAATCCGACCACGTGTCGGCCAACTCTGGAACGAGTTCCGTCAAGCGAACCCGGATCGCAGTCGGGACGGCGCGATGTTCATTCGCATTCTGGAACACGTCGCCACAAACGAGGCCGCACCAAAGCGTCGATTCGTCAAAAAGTGGCAACACCACTACTTCGGCGACGCACCGGACAACTTGAGCCAACGCAACCTGGAACGAGGAAAACTCGTTTTTGAACAGTCGACCTGCAGTCGTTGCCACAACATCGGCAGCGGCGAGAAAAAACTTGGCCCGGACCTGACCGAAGTGACCAAGCGATTTCGAGGCTCCAAGTTGCTGCAGCAGATCGTCAAACCATCCGCCGAGATTCACAAGGAGTACCAAACGCAGATGATCCTGGTAGACGACGGTCGTCTGCGAACTGGACTGGTCATCAAAGAAACGGACGACGAAGTTCTCCTGCTGCCCAACCTGCTGAAGCCCGATAAAGTCGAGACGATTGAGAAGGCGTCGATCGAAGAACGCAAGACAGCCGAAGTGTCGACCATGCCGACCGGTCTGTTAGATACTTACACAGTCGAAGAAATATTCGACCTGTTGGCGTTCATTCAATCCGCAGGCCCTGCGAGGGGGAGTGCAGGACCGTAGTGACCTACGGCGCGATGAACCTCAGCGAGAAAGACATCCTCAATCCCGTGGCCTTTCTCAAGCTGCTCGACGACGTCCCGGACATAAGACTCTCGCAAGCTGACTCTCGACGCCGTGCTGGATGCGTCTGATGAGTAATGACATAGAAGGAACTCGCAAGATGACAAAGAGCCGTCTAACCTTGCTCGCTGCGGCCGCAATGTGCGCGGGCATGATCTGTTCGATCATTGTGACAGGAGGAACGGGATCCGGAGTTTCGGCTGCTCCTTCTTCGGCCGGGAAAGACGGCTCGCCTCGCAGACCGCTGCGTGTCGGACATCCAACCTTTGCGAGTCCGCACGCTTCACCAATTGCTGTCCACGGGGGAGATGTCTTCGTTGTGAACACGCCAGCCGACACGGTTGACGTGATTGACGGCGACACGCGTAAGGTCCGAGAGCGGATTCATGTCGGCGTCGATCCGGTCAGCGTCGCCGTTCGGCCCGATGGTAAGGAGGTCTGGGTATCGAATCATGTTTCCGATTCGGTCAGCGTCATCGACAACGTGCCGAACAGCTCGACCTACCTGCAAGTCGTCGCGACGATTCAGCATTTTGATCCAAAGTCGAAGGCGAGCACGTTTGATGAACCGATCGGCATCGCCTTCGCGGGAAACGACAAAGCGTACGTTGCGTTGTCTTCCGAAAACCAGATCGCGGTCATCAACGTGGCCTCGCGCGAAGTGACCAAGCGTCTGCGAATCCCGGCCCAGGACCCGCGAGCCATTGCGGTCCACGGCGATCGGCTCTACGTCATTCCCTTCGAGTCAAACAACAAGACGCAGCTCTCCGGAGGCTCAAGGGACAAAATCGACGGTGATCTGGTTACGTTCGACGCCTGGGAGCATTCCATTCGAGTCAACAATGTCCTGTCACTGGGGCATGTGACCGACATTGTCAAACATCCAGACGTGCCGGACCGCGACTTGTTTGTTTTCGACACGAAGACTGACGAACTCGTGGAAGCCGTCGATACTCTGGGGACGTTGCTATATGGGCTGACCGTCGATTCCCAAGGACGTGTCTTTATCGCTCAGACAGATGCACGAAACGACGCCAACGGCCGCGCGGGAACCAAAAAGCACGGCATGAAGGAGATGGAGAATCGCGCGTTCTTAAACCAGGTTACCAAGGTCAATTTCAAAGACGGTTCCGCTGAGAAGCCTGAGTTTTTCGACCTCGAGCCGCTTCCACCGAAGCATCCCGAAAAAGGCATGGCTCTGGCGACGCCGTATGCGATTCAAATCAGTGGCGACGATTCGACGCTGGTCGCCTCCGCTGCCGGATCGGACAAGCTGTTCACCGTCGACGCGGAAAGCGGTGAAGTCCTGGGGCGGGTCCCGGTTGGAGCCGTTCCTCGCGGGATTGCTCTCGAAAATACGGACGACGGCAAGGCGTCGCGGGCGTGGGTCTACAACACTGTGGCCAACACGGTCTCCTTGATTGACTTATCCGACACGAGCAGCCCGAAGGTGGCCGGATTCGTCAAGCTCGAAGATCCGACACATCGGCAGGTCAAACTGGGACGCACCTGGTTCAACGACGCCGACGCTTCCACGACCGGCACGTTCTCCTGTGAGAGCTGCCACCCCGACAACAACACGGACCAGTTGCTATGGGTCCTGAAGACCCCGATCGTGACCGGCGGCAATCAAATCATGCCCCGCTCCACCATGCCAGTGCGTGGTTTGCGCGACACCGCACCCTTCCACTGGGACGGCGTCCTCGGCGATCCCTATGGCGGCATCAACAGCGCCAATATCCGCAAGTCCGTCGAGCCGACCGCCGAAACCGACGATCAGACAACCAGCACGCGGCATCTGGTCGACGTCAGCATGGCCGAGATCCTCATGGCGCACGGCGACGATATGGTTAACGACGAAGGCAAGCCGGGAGGATTCACGTCTGCCGAGCGCGACGACCTTGCGACGTACCTGCTGAGCGTGCCTTACCCGCCCGCCCAGCGGCGCGCCTACACGAACAAGTTGTCGGAGCGCGCGGAGGATGGCTTCAAAATGTTTCACATCGTGGGCGACGCTGGTGGAACGCCAGGCGCCAATCTTTGCGGAAACTGCCACCGCATGCCCTTTAATGTGAGCACAAACACGCCGGGCTCGGGAATGGAAGCGACCACGTGGCGCGGCGCCTATGATCGCTTCCTGATCCTCCCGCAAGGAAGACTGAACATCGTCGAGTTCCCGTTCTACCGACGCGTTGCCGAGGCTGGCAATGATGAGCGTAGCGTCTGGCAATTCTCATGGGGTGGGCGACGCGCCTTCGATTCCGTGTGGGATATGGTTCTGGAACAAAGCACCGGCTTCTCCGGCTCCTTTGCCCGCCAGGTGACGCTCAACTCAGAATCGGTGAAAGAGGATCTGACCGCCGATCTGTTGAATGCATTGGAAGTTTCAGCCGCGGAAGGCGGCATCGTGCTCGAGGGTGAGGGCGTGTTCATTGAGAACGGGAAGCCAAAGCCTGTCGAGTTGCAATACGATCCAGAGTTCCGCACCGGCGTTTTTGTCAGTAAAGCTCGTGGCCGCGAAGCGTTCACTAGTGAACAGCTCGTTTCGCTCGCTAGGGAGGGCAAATTCGTCGGTACGTTTACCGGTCGACATGGTGAGAACGCAGACGTTGAATCGCCTCAGCCAGCTCTGTGGACTCTTGGCAGCATCCACGAACAGCGTGGGCCACAGGAGTTCCCGATTCTCTATGCAGGCCAACACACGATGGAAGTCAGCGGTCGGAATTTCGACGAGTACGCGACGCTTTACATTGATGGCCGCCGCGTTGAAGGTGCAATCGACGTTACCGAAGACGAACAGGAAATGGTGCTGATTGAACTGGATGAACTGCCGGAGGATGGCATGCACATGCTTCAGATTCAGGCTGAGAATAGTCTGTTCAGTAACGATTTCATCTTTCATGTCGCCAAGGATGCAGATGCCGCCAGTGATTTGAAGCGAAGCATAGACGAGGCCCAGATCGATCCTCGAGACGCGTTGTCCAGTGCGATCGAGCGAGGCGACGTGGATGAGGTCAAACGACGGCTCGGGCGGCGCGCTCGAAGGATCAACGATCGACGGCCAGCGACCGGCTCCACTCCACTCGGCGACGCGGCTTTTCGCGGCAACCTGGAGATAGTCAAACTGCTGGTTGATCGCGGAGCCAAGGTCAACACAACGAACCGCGACGGCAACACTCCGCTGCTTGTGGCCGCGTTCATGTGCCGCACCGATGTCGTAGAGTACCTGCTCGAAAAGGGAGCGTCGCCGAGCCAAAAGAACAGTCGTGGCGAAACGGCGGTCGACGTCGTGTCAGGCGACTGGAACGACGGTTTGGCTAGGCTTTACACGGGCATCGGCAATGCGACTGGGCTCGAAGTCGACCTCGATCGCCTCAAGCAGGAGCGCCCGAAGATTGCGAAACTACTCCGGGAATACGACTCCAAATAGTGCATGAGGAATGCGAAACGGAATGATATCCAGGCCAAGGATTGCTCGACACATTCAAGCGAGAGGAGATTCTGGACCTATTGGCGTTCCTGCAATCCGGCGAGAAGGCCAAGCAAACACAAGCAAGGTGATCTTGTGCCGGCAATGGAGAGGCAGGGAGGCCAGCGCACTGCGAAGCACTGTTCAAGAGAGTGCAAGTTGTGATTGAGTTCTGTGTACGAAATCCAGTCAAAGTTGCCGTCGCCGTGATCGGCGTCGTGCTATTTGGCGGCATTGCGCTATGGCGGATACCAATCCAGCTTACCCCTGAAGTCAAGACGCCGACCATCCCAGTCTCAGTCTTCTGGCCGGGGGCAAGTCCCTATGAGGTGGAGCATGAGATCGTCCAGAATCTGGAAGATCAGCTCAAAGACGTCAAGGGCATGACGAAGATGACTTCCTGGAGTCATTACTCTCAGGGGTCTGTCACGATGGAGTTTCCTGTCGGCACCGACATCACTCAGGCGATGCTCGAGCTGAATTCACGCATCAATCAACTGCGTGAGTTTCCCGAAGACGCATTTGAGCCGATCGTTTCGACCGCTAATCTCTCCGATCGACCGGTCTGCTGGTATGTGCTCAGCCCCCGTGTTCCCACGGACGCAGAATTGCAGGACTTTGTACAACGACACCCGCATCTGCAGGGCGACTGCAAGCCGTTGTTGGACGCACACAAGTGGGAGCTGCGTTTGTACCGGATCAACCAGTTGTCTCAGCAGCACCCAGAGATTCGCGAGCTCCTTCCGGTCGCCGACATCAGAAAGTCGCGGCGCTTCGTGGAAGAGCATGTGAAGGCGCGTTTCGATCGAGTTCGCGGTGTGGCCGACACGTTCCTGATGGGCGGCCAGGCGGAGGAGATGCAGGTTATCGTTGATCCCGAGCGACTGGCAGCTCGCCACTTGACGATTGATGACCTCCGGTTGGCGCTGCGGAGCCGCAACAAAGACACGTCCGGCGGTGAAATCTGGGACGGGAAACGGCGCTACGTGGTACGCACGCTCGGTCAGTTCTCGGCCCCGAAACAAGTAGAGCGGACCATTATTACCACGCAAGATGATGTCACGACGTATGTCGAAGACGTTGCTAAGGTACGACTAGGTTATAAGCGGGCCACAAGCTCCTACCGGCGCGGCGGCAGCGAATTGATCGGTCTTGGTGTGCTACCTGAAACTGGCGCCAATGTGCTCGAAACCGTCGATGAACTGCGGGCAGTCTCCTCCGAACTCAATGACGGACTCCTGGCTCAGCGCGGGATGAAGCTGAGCGAGGTCTGGAGTGACGCCGATTACATTGACTCGGCGGTCGGCCTGGTCAACCAAAACATTGTGATCGGCGGCGTACTCACCGTTCTAGTCCTGCTTGCTTTCCTGCGAAGCGCCCGTTCCACGATTGTCATCGCGATCGCTGTTCCTACCAGTATTGTCGGTACGTTCCTGATCCTACGTCTTCTTGGCCGCTCTTTGAATGTCGTCAGTCTTGCCGGGCTGGCCTTTGCGGTGGGGATGATTGTCGACAACTCGGTCGTCGTGCTGGAGAACATCTACCGCCATTATCAACGCGGTGCGACTCCGCACGACGCAGCAATCCGCGGGACACGAGAAGTCTGGGGAGCCGTTCTGGCGTCTACCCTGACGACCTTGGCCGTCTTCGTGCCCGTATTGTTTACGCAAGAGGAGGCTGGGCAGTTATTTCGCGATATCGCACTGGCAATCAGCGCCGCCGTGGGATTGTCGCTCATAATCTCGATCACACTGATTCCCATGGCGTCTGCTCGGCTCTTGGCGTCGGGGCAGAACGCGGACTTGTCCTCGTCGGCGAATCCTGCTGATCGGACGGCGAAGTGGTTTGTTCGCTGGGTGGTGAGCACGAATCACTGGCTGCTGGGCAGCACGGTTCGGCGGCTGGCCATTGTGACGGTGTTTGTCAGCGGCGCTCTTCTCGTCAGTTGGTCTCTGTTTCCTGATGTCGAGTACTTGCCAGATGGGAACAAGGCCCGTGTGATGTGCAAGTTGTATCCACCACCGGGGTACAACGTTGAGAAAAATGAGGCCATCTCTCGGCAGGTCTTCGAGAAGTTCCTGCCTTACTGGGAGATTGATCCGTCGACTTCAGACGCCCGGCAACTCGACCTGCCAGCCCTCAAGGACCTGCTTGTGCAAGCCCAACCACACGAAGTGATGGTGCAGGTGCAAACAGAAGACCCGACTCGCATTCGGGAGTGGATTCCGGTGCTTCAGTCCCTGGCCGACGAGATACCTGGCATGCGCGGCAGCGCTTTTCAGCTGAGCCTTTTTCCGGGGTCTTCACGCAAAATCGATATCGAGTTGACTGGTCCCGACCTGGAGTCGGTGATCGCACTGGCTCAGCAGGTGCAGGATGGCGTTGAGACCGCGATACCGGATGCGCGTACATCGGCAGTACCCGGACTTTGGAATGCGAATCCCGAGCTTCATGTGTTGCCACACTGGGACCGCGTAGCCGAACTGGGAATTGACGCCACTCAACTTGGCTACATCGTCGACGCTCTGGCCGACGGAGCGTATGTGGCAGACTATGCAACAGATGGTGAGAAGATTGATCTGCGGATCATTGGGGATGATAGCTACGCGTCTCATACCCAGGATCTAGGCAACCGGACGGTGGTCACGCGCAGCGCCAGCCTCGTGCCGCTTTCGTCGCTCGCTGAGTTCAAGATCAGCAGCGGACCACCCTCAATCCGTCACATCGAGCGACGTCGTGCCATCACCATAGAAGTCCGCCCTCCGGATGGAGTTCCGCTTGGACGAGCAGTCGAATTAGTCAAGAGTGACGTGATTGCCGCCATGAAAGCGGAGGGGACGCTACCTGTAGGTCTGCAAATGACCCTAGGTGGGACCGCCGACCGCCTGGCGGAGTCGTGGCAAGCCATGCGATTCAATCTGCTGCTGGCTCTAGTCATCACCTATCTGCTGATGGCCGGCCTGTTTGAATCGTGGCTCTATCCGCTGGTCATCATTCTGACAGTGCCGTTGGCTGCTGTGGGCGGAGTCGCCTGTCTCTGGCTGACGAATCGGTTCACGGAACAGCCGCTGGACATCATTACCATGTTGGGCTTCGTCATCCTGATCGGGACGGCGGTAAACAATGCCATCCTTATCGTACATCATTCGGTTAATCATCTCAGTGCAGGGCGGCTGTCTTCCCGAGAAGCAGTCGTGGAAAGCGTTCGCAGCCGCATTCGGCCGATTTTCATGACCACGGGCACTACGGTGTTGGGCCTCTTTCCATTGGTCGTGATGCCGGGCGCAGGCAGCGAGCTCTATCGTGGCCTCGGTAGTGTGGTCCTGGGCGGGTTGGCCGTTTCCACGGTGCTGACACTGTTTCTGGTTCCCAGTTTCTTCAGTCTTGTCATGGATGCCCGCCAGTTGTTTTCTCGAAGTTCGGCGCCGACTCCCGCAACAGAACGGTCTCAGGGCAATGTACGCGCAGCCGAAACAGAGGGCGTGGTTGCACACATGTCTGTTACAGAAGTGAATCCATAATGAAGGCAATGGTCCCAAGTCGTTCCATCCACCGGCGCGTGCAGGCATGCATTTCTTCCCGCGAACGATGGTTTGGCTCCCGTCGGCCAGTACTGTTCGTCGCGAGTTCGCTGTTCCTCTGTCTGTCCGGCTGCAATTCCACAACGTCCGACAATGCAGCTGCATCGACTGCGCCACCTCCGCAGCCAGCGGTTGCCGTCCGAACCGCGCGGGTAATCCGCGAAGACATTGTGCCGGAGTTCACTTTGGTCGGAACCGTCACCGCAATTCGTCGTAGCGTGGTAGGCAGCCCGGTCGATGGCCGAGTCACTGAAATAAACGTAGAAGCGGGCGACCTCGTTGCCAGCGACAACGTGGAAGCTGGCCTGTCGTCCGCGAAGCCGATCGTCCAACTAAGTACGGAGACGGTCGGCGTCGAGATCGCCGCCGCGACGGCAGACTTGACTCGTCTCGAACACGAACTGGACGAACTTCGTGCGGGCAGCCGGCCGGAGGAGATTTCCCGCGCAAAAGCGCACTGGGAAGCCGCAAAGGCTGCCAATGAGCTTGCAGAAGCGCGACTTAAACGAGCCGAGGATCTGAGTAGATCGAACGCGGTCTCAGCGGACGAACTAGAAACCGCGAAGTCAGTTGCTCAGACAGCGAAACAAAGCTTGATTGCAGGCCAGGCGGACTATGAGCTTGTGAATGCCGGCCCGCGCCGCCAACAGATCTCTCAATCGGTTGCCAAAGTGGAACAACAGAAGCAAGAAATCGCTCGCCTGAATATACTGCGGTCCTATCACGCGGTACATGCTCCGTTTGCAGGTTTCGTTGTCCAAAAACACACCGAAGTGGGCCAGTGGTTGAGCCGCGGCGACCCCGTTGCCGAGATCGTCTCACTCGATCCAATTGACGTGGTGGTTCATGTCCCGGAATCTCTCGTCAATGAGCTCAAAACGGGCGACACCGTGCCGCTGCATGTTGCTGCTCTGCCGGACGGCCTGGAGACGCTCGAAGGGACAATTCACGGAATTGGTCCTAGCGCCGATCAGCGGGCAAGAACATTCCCAGTTCGAGTTCGACTCCGGAATCCTGAACGAGACGGAGGCTATCTTCTTCGAGACGGGATGCAGGCGAGGGCAACTATCTCCGGTACTCCACGCTCAACCCTCATCGTCCCGAAGGACGCCCTGGTCCTCGGTGGACAGACGCCAGTCGTGATGGTCGCCAGCACGGCAGGCGACGGGCAAACGATCGCAAGTAAGGTAGATGTCGAGACCGGCATTGCGCGCGAAAGTACTGTCGAGGTTCGTGGGGATATTCAGGCCGGTCTGCACGTCATCGTTGACGGTAACGAACGCGTGCGGTCTGGGGAGGCTGTGCGTGTCGTGAATGACATATCGGAAAACGGCAGTGATAATGAAGACTTCACAAACACAGCCGGATAGATCTGTTGATCGACGGGACAGTAGTCATTGCGAGACAGTTCCCCACGGCGCAAATGTATTTCCAACTGGTGGAAGGGTTATTTCAGCAATATGACGCGTGTTCTGGTTTTCCTTTTGACGATCATCGTACTTTCGGGCGACGTTGCTTTTGCTGATTGGCCGCAGTTCCGAGGTCCCAATAGCTCGGGTGTTGCCAATGACGCATCCGTCCCAGTGGCGTTTGGTCCGGGCACGAATGAACTCTGGCGAACGCCTCTGGGTTCGGGACACAGTTCGCCTTGCGTCGTCGGCGATGCGATCTTCTTGACGACCTATGACAAGGCACAAGAAAAGCTGGCCGTCGTCTGCATCGCCCGTTCCGGCGGCAAGATCCGCTGGCAGCGGGTAGTCCCAACCGACGCAATCGAGAAAGGTCATCCGTCGTTCAATCCGGCCAGCAGCACGCCGGCCTCTGACGGCGAACGGGTTGTCGCCTACTTTGGTTCCTACGGACTGATCTGCTTTGACATGGATGGGAAGCAGCTGTGGGACTTCAGAATGCCGTTGGCAAAGACGTTCGGCGGGAACGCGGCGTCGCCCGTCATTGTTGGCGATCGAGTCGTTCTCTATCGCGGAACTTACGTCGATCACTTCCTCTTGGCCGTTGATAAGACTACCGGCAAACAGTTGTGGAAGATTCCACAAGCAGAGCATATCAATGGTGAAATGGCATGTACGGCTTGCCCGATCATTGCCGGCGACAAGGTAATTGTGCATACCGCACGTTCGGTTCAAGCGTTTGACATCAGCAGCGGCAAACGAATTTGGGTCGCCAAGTGTGCGACAACGGCAACGAGTACGCCCCTGCTAGCCGGCAACGAAGTCATCGTCGCGGCCTGGAACAAAATGGGAGAGCCGGCGCTGCGGCCCCCGTTTCCCAGATTCGAGCAAATGATTGCGAAGCATGACAAGAATCGCGACGAGAAACTCAGTCGCGGCGAGTTCCCGACGTTATGGATATTTCATCGCCCGGACGGGGCCGAAGCACCGCAAAACGGCGCAACCGTTCGGTTTGAGTGGGCTGACAAGAACAAGGACGGAAAAATTGCCGAAGACGAGTGGGCAATTCAAGCCCGCGAGTTGGACAAATATCGAGCGGGCTATGATACGCACGGAGTACTGGCTATTCGGCTTGACGGCGAGGGCATGCTCGGCGGCGACCAGCTGCGAACACTTGAAACACAGGGCATCCCAGAAGTTCCCTCGCCAGTATGTGACGGCCGAAATATCTATTTCGTGAAAAACGGTGGCGTTCTCACGTGCCTGGAACTGAAGACGGGCGAACTAGTGTACAGAAAACGAACTGGTGGCCGGGGAACTCACTACGCTTCACCACTGATCGCGGACGGCAAGATCTTCACCATCGCCGGCAACGGACAGATCAGCGTACTTACGCTCGGCCCGAATCCCAAGTTGCTGGCAACGAATGATATGCAAGACGGTGTTTACGCCACCCCAGCGATCGTCGATGGAACCATCTACGTGCGGACGCACTCGGCACTGCATGCCTTTGCGGAGGCCAGACAATGATGCACTTCGTGCCCCACGCTGGCTTTCACTTCGTACGTGCGGCGACTGGGATGGCCTTGGCGTTGTTGCTTCCCGTCGTCACGATGGCAAGCGATCTTGGCAATGGTCTTGCCTCTTTCATCCAGGAATCATGTGTCGACTGCCATGACGCGAGCACGGAAACGCGTCTCGACTTCACTAGGCTTGCCAAAGACTTTGAGAAAGCCGATGCGTTTCGCCAATGGGTCAAAGTTTACGACCGCGTCAAACGCGGCGAAATGCCGCCTCCTGAGGAAACACAACCCGATAAGGCAGTTCGTGACAAGGCGTTGTCGTACCTTGAGGGCGAACTAAAAGAGGCCAATCAGCGATTACAAAAGACGATAGGCCGCGTTCCGTCGCGTCGCCTGTCTCGGTTGGAATATGAACACACGCTGCACGATCTGCTTGGTATCGGTGGCGACATCGCCCGGTACCTTCCGCCAGAAAACAAATCGGACACGTTCGACGTCGTCACCGCGAAGCAGGACATGTCCAGTGTGCACGTCAAAGGCTTCCTCAAGGCCGCAGACATCGCCCTTGACGAAGCGATTCAACTCGGCGCCAAACCGAAGATGGTGCGCGAACTTGACTATGTGAATTCGCGTTTCATGCAAATGTGGTTCGAACGCCCGGTACGCCGAGGCGGTGGCACGGTCTTCCGGGCCGGAGACGATCTCATCATGTTTCGCGGTCAGAACTACAACCTGCGTTCTGACCACAACGGACTGCGGATTCCTGTCGCCGGCCGATACCGCATTACCGTTACCGGTTCGGCGTATCAGCCGCGATCCTCGGTCACGATGAGCCTCAGGCGCCAAAACGACGTCCAGGGCGACAGCGAACTCTTTGCGGCCTGGGATGTCGACGAGAAACTCCGCACGGTTTCAGCGACAAAATACCTCCGCCCCGACGACTACTTCTACGTAAGCGCCGACGAACTCGAACCGGCGCCTGACGGGAAAGTCATTTACAACTCTCAGCCCGCGAGCGAATTCAAAGGAGAAGGCGTGCGAGTTCGCAAGGTGCTTGTCGAAGGTCCGTTGGAGTCCCCCTGGCCTCCGCAACGTACGCGAGCCCTGTTCCCCGGCGTCGAATGGGAACCTGCTGCAAACGGTCGCTACTACAAACCGGTGACGACAAAGTCTGATTACGAACATATTCGCGACGCTGTCGCAGCGCTCGCACCCAGAGCCTTCCGACGCCCGGTGACTGACAAAGAGATCGCAGACCTCACCAATCTCGCGATCCCGAATCTCAAAGCCCGACGCGGCTTCATCGCCAGTGCTCGCGTTCCATTGCGAGCAATTCTGGTTTCGCCTGAGACCTTGTTCCTGACGAACGAAACGGGGCCAGTAGAATCAACACTGACTGATCATGCACTCGCCAGCAGGTTGGCCTACTTCCTCTGGCGCAGCCCTCCCGATGAGGAGCTGCTTCAACTTGCCGATGACGGAAAACTCTCCGACACAAAAACGCTGACCGCTCAGGTCAACCGCATGCTGTCAGACGCGCGTAGCGAACGGTTCATCAACGAATTCCTTGACCAATGGCTGGACTTGGAGCTGATCGACGCCACAACGCCTGACAAGTACCTGTACCCGGAATATGACGACGTTCTGCGCCGGGCCATGCTGGCCGAAACGCGGCTCCTCTTCCGACATCTCATCAACGAAAACCTTAGCATCGCCGATCTCATCGATTCTGACTTCACGTTCCTCAACCGGAAACTCGCCGAACACTACGGCATTCCGAACGTCGAAGGCGAAGAAATGCGCAAAGTCGTGCTGGACGAGGACAGCGTTCGTGGCGGTATTCTGACGCACGCCAGCATCGCCAAAGTGACGGCCAACGGATCCGTCACGACACCCGTCAAACGCGGCAGTTTTGTTCTGACGAATCTGCTGGGGCTGCCGCCGAATCCGCCTCTCCCGGGGGTCGGTTCCATCGAGCCCGATACTCGAGGAGCCACGACGATTCGCGAGACACTGGCAAAACATCAGACGGTCGAGGCATGCGCCGTTTGTCACCGCCGGATTGATCCGCCGGGATTCGCGCTGGAATGCTTCGACCCCGTGGGCACTTTTCGCACTCGCTACCGCGTCAGCAAGGGCGTCAAACGAACCGCCGACGCCGGACTGCGATTCCTGCATCAAGACTACAAACCCGGCCGGCAGGTTGACTGCAGCGGCCAGACCGAGGACGGATTCACGTTCACCGACGTTCGTGACTTCAAACAGCACTTGATGAAGTCGAAGGAACAGGTGGCGCGAAATCTGGTGTCAATGTTGATCACGTTTGCCACCGGCGCTGAAATCCAGTTCGCTGACCGGCAGGAAGTGGAGGCAATTCTGCAACGGCACGAGAGCGCAAACTACCCGTTGCGCCGATTGATTCATGAAGTTGTCAGCAGCCGGATGTTTCGATGCCGGTAGGAGGAACGATGCACACGCCAATTTCACGACGCACCGCGCTGCGAGCATCCGGGGTGGCATTGTCGTTGCCGCTGCTGGATGTGATGAATCCGGCGATTGGGTTTGAACGTGCGGAGCAGCCGAAACGCATGGTGATGATTTGCAATGCGCTAGGTTTGTACCCTCCGTCACTGTTCCCGAAGACGTCTGGAGCTGACTACGCAAACACGGAGTACCTCGAACTGCTCAAGGAACACCGACGTGACTTCACGCTGTTTTCCGGCATGTCTCATCCGGACCAGAACGGCAAGGAGCCTCACGATACTGAGATGACCTTTCTGACGGCGGCGATCAATCCGGGGCTCGCAGGCTTCAGGAATACGATTTCCGTTGATCAGGTGGCGGCGACGCACCTCGGTCACATCACGAGGTTTCCGTCGATCACGCTGGGAAGTAACACTCGGGAAAGTCAGTCGTACAACAGCAATGGCGTGATGCTGCCAGCCGATAATCGCCCATCGCGGGTGTTTGCGAAGTTATTCCTGGCCGGAAGTCCGGAAGAACAGCGGCGACAAAGGCAGAGACTCGCGGACGGTCGCAGCATTCTTGATGCCGTTGGCGATCGGACGAAGGCGCTCAACCGTCGAGTCAGTGGAGGTGACCGGAAGCAACTCGATGAATATTTCGCCGCCATCCGCACGGCTGAGAAGGAACTGGCTGCATCCGAAGCGTGGCTGGATCGCCCAAAGCCTGAAGTGAACGTCGAAGTTCCGAAGGACATTGCGGAACCGTCGGAATTGCTCGGCCGCATTCGTGAGCTGATGAATCTGATTCCGCTCATGCTGCAGACCGATTCAACGCGCGTGGTCAGCCTGATGATTCAGGATCACGGCGCTGTGCCCAACATTGCCGGTGTCCACGGCGAGCATCACCCGCTGTCTCATCATGGGCAGGACCCCGCCAGGATTGCCCAACTGAAGATCATCGAATCCGGAATCCTCTCAACATTTTCGGACTTCCTGACGCAGCTTGGACAGCGATCGGCGCAGGGAACTCGGCTGCTGGATCATACAGCCGTTCTTTTCGGCAGCAATCTGGGCAATGCGAACGCTCATGATCCGACGAATCTTCCAGTCATTCTTGCCGGTGGCGGCTACAAACACGGGCGATACGTGTCGTTTGACAAAGACCGTAACACCCCGCTCTGCAATTTGTTTGTGACTCTGCTGCAGCGCATGGGTGTGGAGACGGACAGCTTTGCGACGAGTAATGGTGCGCTGACTGTCACGTAGCGGAAGTCGTCAGGACTTTCGGTGTGCTGTGATTGCCGACTACTTTTGTAGTGTTGTTCTTGTGACGGCACGTCTGCGCCTTCCTGCGCTGACAACTACTGGTCGCAATGGCGCGGGTCTTTGAACAGCGGAGTGTCAGAATCCGCAGAACCCCCGCTGACCTGGTAAGTACGGCTCACTCGCCCAAAGCTCGGCGGACTACCCAACCGAGGCCCAGCTCTGCTTAGCGTCTTCAGCACGCGCACCCTGGGGCACATCGACATAGCGTGTAGCGGGTCTTTGGCCCTTCTCTGTTCGATGCGTCGGTCCACGACAACAGCAGTTCCGAGCCGGTGGACGTGATCGCTAGCGAATCAGAATGAAGGCGCGTGGACGAGCGTGGGACCTCTTGACTCCAAGTCGCGTCGGGTTGTTTCACCGAAGCAGATCTCTGCGTTTTGTAAAGCTGCGGAGGAGTGCCAAACCGAAGCAAGTTAACGCAGTCGTTTCCTCAATTCAGGCGTGAAATGATTTCACGGGCGGCTCTACTTACGCACATACACGTAGCACTCCAGTTCTTCGATACTCACCGTGCGATTGCCGAGGCGCTGGGGTTGATCGCTGATGACAGCCTGGTTGCCTGATTTCCCGTCAATGAATAGCCGTCCGGTGACCTTGCCGCCAGCAGAGTCTTGGTCGACCGTTACGGCCAGGTGATGCCATTTGCCATCAGTTAGCGGCGCTTCTGTGCGGGCGGTCTCAAGCGAGCCGGGTCTGACAAGGCCGAGAAGGACCTCTTCCCCAGTGGCGACCTCGATCGTTTGTGTGGCCAGCACCGCCTTGGCTCGATTGCTGCTGTACTGCGGCGAGGGGATCGGTTCGTTCGACATCGCCCAGACCGTGTGGTTCGCGGACCGCGATGTCGCTTTGAACCAATACGCGATGGTCAGGTCTCCGGCTGGTTCGCGCATCAAGCGTTGCATGTCACTGGCATGCACCTTCAGTGTCGCGTCGTTCTGCGTAAAGTCGCCGGCGCCTGTGCCGATGCGCGGAGCCTTCGTGTCTTGCGTCACCACGGCCCCCGCTGGTCCGGTCTGCCGGGCGGACTTACCGCTCGTTGAAGTGTTCGCGCCCAAATCGTTGGCCTTGTCGAATTCGTAAAGCACCTGCAAGCTGTCAGCCAGTTCGGACGAATCAGGTCGGTTCGCCTTGAGAGCTGCAATGCCGACACCGCGCAACCCGTGTTCATGCACCTGCTCGATCTCCTCGTCGCTTAGTATCCGAGACCAAATCGCAAAATCGTCCAGGTATCCATTGAGATCGACGGGGCTGACGCCGCCTTGATCATCGGCTTGGACGCCCAAGACCATCTCGACGAATCGCAACGGTTTC
>NYXM01000079.1 GCA_002685655.1 Planctomycetaceae bacterium | reverse complement strand
ATGATCGGGCTTAGCGCGCTTCTTTCCGACAACATCACCCAGGGATCGCTGGATGAATGGCTGTGTATGTTGATGACGGAAAAGGATACGGCTCATGAGATGATGGGACGTTTCGTGGACGCTACCATCAAGCGAATGGAGCTCTACCATCAGGCGGTCGGCGATCGGTGCTTCGCATGGGGAGTGGCCTCGGATGATGCCGGAACACAAAGAGGTGAGCTTCTGTCGCCGGATCTTTTCCGCGAGATGATCAAGCCACACTACATACGGTTATGCGAGTGGGTACACACTCACACGAATTGGAAGACCTATCTGCATTCCTGTGGGTCTGTGTACCAATATATTCCCGAATGGATTGATGCCGGCATCGATATCTTGAATCCCGTGCAGATTTCCGCTGTGAACATGGAACCTGAACGGCTCATGAAGGAGTTTGGCGGGAAGATCGTTTTCTGGGGCGGCGGATGTGACACGCAGGACGTGCTGCCTTTCGGACAGCCCGATGAAGTCCGCCAGCACGTACGGCGAAACATCGAGCTGTTTTCCTCCCGTCCGGGCGGTTTTGTATTTACTCAGGTCCACAACATCCAACAGGATGTTCCCGTCGAGAACGTCGAGGCGATGTTCGAGGCTGCCTACCAGTTCGGCCAACTCGCCTGATCGGCAAGTTACCTCATTGCAGGAGTTCGCGCCATGAAGTTTTACGTCCTAGTCACTACCCTGACGCTGTGCTGGACTTCGGCACTGGCACAAGATGCACCAAACGCAGAGAAAGAAGAAGGGTTTAAGTCGCTCTTCGACGGCAAGTCGTTTGCGGGCTGGCAAGTCAAACAGAACACGCCAAAAAGCTGGAAGATCGAGAAGGGTTTGCTGGTGCTTACAGGTGGCCGCAGTCACCTGTTTACAACGGGGGAATTCGACGATTTCATCGTCCGCTTTCAGTGGCGGCCAGCGAAGAAGGGGTACAATAGTGGCTTCTTCATTCGCGGTACCAATCAGATTCAATTGGCGCAAGGCGGTGCCGGGCAGTTGTTTGGCGCAAAGGGGACCAAGGCCGTGCCCAAGCTGCACAAGCCGCCAGGAGAATGGAATGAGTGGGAAGTGAGCTGCATTGGCTCGAAGGTCTCGCTCAAGGTCAATGGCGAGCCGGCGTGGGAAATTGACGACTTCAAACCGGTGCGCGGCCCGTTGGGCATCGAGGCTGAAGGACACTACATCGAATTCCGCAAGTTCCGGATCAAGAAGATGAGCAGAGCACCTTCCCAAAGTAATTCCGGCGAGACGTCTTCAACGGGCAAAAGGCGGGCCTCTGGTTCATTCCTCACACGCACTGAGAGTGCCGTGCACGTGTGTTTGATAGTAGTAGGCACACTCCGTGTGCCGTAGTGGTGGACCGCACACGGAGTGTGCCTGCTACTTTGGTTGCGACCATGGGTCGCGGTAGGGAGTTTCCATGAGAAGGACGACAACTTATTTGAGCCTATGTTTGCTGGCCATCGTTGGTTTGGTTTCTGCGATGCCCGGTCATGTGATGGCTGAGACAGTGACAATCAAACAAGGCGACGATCGTTTACGTGTGCTGATCGATGGCGAACTGTTCACGGAGTACATTTTCCGCGGCTATTCTCGGCCGATCTTGTTTCCGATCAACGGGCCCCACGGGCTGGGTGTGACACGCAGCTTTCCGATCAAGGCGGGCGTTCCGGGCGAAGCGCCTGACCACCCCCACCAGAAACCGATGTTCTTCGCCCACGGCTGGGTCAATGGCGTCAACTTCTTTGCGGAATCCACAGACTGCGGTAAGACCGTACACGACAAACTGCTGAAAGTGCAAAGCGGTTCCAGTCGCGGACTGATCCAGACCAGCAACAAGTGGGTCGCCCCGGACGGTAAGATCATCTGCAGCGATACACGGACGCTCTTCTTTCAGGCAGTGCCGGGGGGACGGGCGATCGACTGGGAGGTCTCGCTCCACGCCTCGCACGGCGATGTGACGTTCCGTGACGACAAGCATGGCATCATGGCGATTCGTATGCACCCGAATCTCCGCCTGGACAACGATCCCCCGCGCGGCGTGACCACTGCCAACGGCCAGGCCGTCAACAGCGAAGGTGTCAATGGAAAAGAGGTTTTCGGCAAGCGGGCCAAATGGATCGATTACTGGGGGAAGATCAACGACAAGACCCTCGGTATCGCTATCTTCGATCATCCGGACAACCCGCGACATCCCACTTGGTGGATGGCACGCGGCTATGGCTATGTGGCTGCCGATCCATTCGGAGCACATGCGATTGGAGGCGAGCCCCCGGGCACCGGTGATATGCTGATCAAATCCGGACGGGAGATCACTCTACGTTACCGGTTCGTGTTTCACGAAGGTGGCCCGCAGCAAGCGAAAATTGCTGAGCTCTACCGCAACTATGCCAAGACTGGCGCATCGAACGGCTTGGAGGCACAATAGCCGGCGGCGGCGATTTATGGTGACGCATCTCGAAGGCTTTGCGCTGGCGGTACGCCGCCGTCAGCGTCGGCCGTACTGATGCAGTACAAAGCCTTGAAAGTGCGCAGAAAGATTTCGCCCTCGGCGACTGCGGGTGTTGAGTTGCTCGGTTCGCCAAGTGAGTTGACGGCCAGCTCCTTATAACCATTGGGATGGGGAGCGAAAACGACGGTGTCGCCATTCCGGCAGAGCGCGTAGGCACGTCCGTCGGCGTGTACGAGTGAGCCCCAGGCAGGCCCGCCAGACGTGCGCTCTTGCCAGACGACTTCACCGGTCTTCGGATCGATGCAACGCAGCGTACTGGGGCCGGCATCGGGAACGTAAATGTGCTTGTCGACGAATATGCCTGAGCCGATGTTCAGCGGGTTGCGCTCGACACGCCACAACCGACTATCCTCGGTGATGTTTCCGGATCCACCCAGCTTGATTCCGAACGACGGGCCACGGCCCCCACCCAAGACGACACACCAATCGCCCGATACCAAAGGAGACGAGTATGCTAGATCGCCTCTGTGTCCACGCAGACCGTCACAGGTCCAGAGAATTTCGCCGGAATCGGCGTCGAAAGCGTTGACGCGCGTGGTCAGGCTACAGATCACCTGGTCCTTGCCGTCGATGCGCGCGATCACGGGCGTGCTCCAGGACCCGGAATACTTTCCGTCTTCATTAAGGTCCCCATCGCCTTCGATCGGTTCGTCCGTCTGCCAAAGCGTTTCGCCGCTGGCCAACTGAATGGCCGTCACGAACGCCCTCTTACCGGGGCCGCAGTGCAGGATGATACGGTCTTTGTAGAATACCGGCGACGAGGCATATCCCCACATATGCCGAAACTCGCCCAGATCACGAGACCAAAGTTCGGTGCCGTCGTGGTCGTAGCAGAACAGCCCGGCCGAGCCGTGCCACACGACGACGCGATTGCCCGCCGTCAGCGGTGTCGAAGCGCAAAACGGATTCGTTTTGTGCGTCGGCATTACCTTGTCGAACTCGACGGTCCGTACCCAAAGCTGTTTGCCGCTGGAACGGTCGAAACAGTACAAGCTGCGCTTGCGCCCCTGCTCTTCCGCGCAAGTGATAAACACACGGTCACCCGACACGATGGGGCTGCTGTCGCCTGGTTCGGGAAGTTCGGCACGCCACTTGATGTTGCGATCCGGCCCCCATTCAAGCGGCACGTTCCTCGCGGTTGAGATGCCGTTGCCCGACGGGCCTCGGAACGACGGCCAGACACCCCCGTGCGCCATCGGTGTGACGTAGTAACCGTCATCGACGTCCTCGCTCAAGTGAATCTCGTACTGTTGACTGGCTGGCCTGCACCACCCTTGCTCGTCGTTGCACGCAAAATAGTCCACCGTCAGCTGGATCGGTTGTTGATATTTCCAGTCCTTCACATCGATCAGGAACTCGCGAGGATCGACATCGGACGGTTCTTCAACCTGCGGGCCAGCCGCCGGGTTCGGTGTCGCGGTCGTCCCGTCTGGCGACTGCAGTTCGACTCGAATCGGATCAACAAGGTTATTCCAGTGCACGCGATAGATGGGATCGAGGCGGAAGTCGAGAAAGAGCTTGCCTGTTCCCGTGCTCAACAGGCGCCGGTCTGCTTGTGGTCGGAGCTTGACGTAAAATGGCTGTTCGTCCGGATTGGTTTTCGGCACAACGCGCAGCGGCTTCATGCCTCCGGGCCGCTGGATTCGCTTGACGATCCCCTTGGGGGCCACCTTGGGCGGCGGCTGGGTCTTCAGTTCCAGATTGTCAGAGTCTGTCGGATTCTCGGCCGGACCGATCAGTTCTTCAAGATCTCGGCGCAGCTGTGCGGCGTTGCCCCACGCCCGTCGCCGCACGACCTTGCCTTCCGGGCTGATAATAAACTCCGAGGTCGGCGCGTCGCCCAGCGCGTGTTTCAGATCGTTGCCCATTGCATCGCAGATCCAATCGATTTTCGTCCCTAGCGTGCGTCGGGCTTCCTGGATGTGTAACAAGCGCTCTTGGAGCGTAAACGGCTGCACATAGCCCCTCGCGCCGGCGTGGGCGAGATACTTGTAGATGTAGTAGAACTTGACGCCTTTGGGAGCGTAGTCACGATGCATGGCCTCCAAACTGGGGACCCTTTTCAGAAAGGGCGGTCACGTCAGGCAGCCGAACGTCAGCACCGTGTAATGCCCCTTCAGGCTCCGCAACTTGAACTCATTGCCTTCCTCGTCAAACCCGCCGACATCTGGCAGCGCGTCGCCAATCTGGGGCGCTGCCCGGTCAAACCGCAGCACCAGCACCTGCGCCGGCGACAGGCCTTTTCTTGCCGGGCGTCGCTCTTTCCGCGACTTAGTTTCTTCGTTCCGTTCTTTAGCCTGGTTTTTAGCTTCACGCGGAGCGTCCGGTTCTTGAGCGTGCGCGACGAGGGTCATCCCCAACGCGAGCAGAAGGGACCACGTTGACCAGCGGATTGTGTCAGGCATATTGGTTCTCCATCATCGAATGAGCATCTAGAAACCTTGTATCAGGTTCTTCTGTACAGATGAGTCAAGTTTTCTGCGACGGGCACCGACTGCAGGTTGGTCGGGGCGCGGGTCGCCGCAATCGAGCGATAGCTCGCATCGGCCCGAGGCACAGCCTCGCTAGTGCTTCGTCACGACATAATTCGAGGGTTGACCCCTTTCCGAATATCGATCTCGATTCGCGCGAGCGGCAGCCTTCAACTGGATGGCTGATTCGATCGTGTGGTAATCTAGGAAACAAATGCCTATGTTACTTTGACTACGGCAGTCCCAAACGCCCATGATACACGAGCCACTGGCGATGGCCAATTCAATGCCGGCGTTTCGTCACAAACAAGGACACCACGGTATGACCATGAACTCGAATCATCGATTCACCAAGACATTCTTGCTTGGGAGCATCGCACTGCTGGCGCTGAATTGTCAGCAGCTACTTGCACAAAGCGATGTCACGCGACCAAACATCCTGATCATCTTTACGGATGATCAGGGGTACGGAGACCTGGCGTGTTATGGGTCACAGACGAACAAGACTCCAAGAGTGGACCAGTTGGCGAAAGAGGGAACACGGTTCACTAACTTCTACGCGCAGCATGTTTGCGGCCCTTCGCGTTCAGCCTTGCTGACCGGTCGTTATCCTCTACGCAGCAAGGGCTGGGGCATGCCGGCCGATGAGGTTACCTTCGCCGAGCTGATCAGGGGGAGTGGTTATCAGACGGCCTGCATCGGGAAATGGGATGTTTCCAACCGCAAAGCGATCATTGATCGTATGCCCAATGCGCAAGGTTTCGATTACTACTTCGGAACACTCGGGGCCAATGATGGTGGAGGTGTGAAGTTTCATGAAAACAACGACCCCGCCGGCAGTACAAGGGACATGGGAAGTCTGATTGATCTCTACACGGACAAAGCAATTGATTATTTGAAGAACAAGCGCGATCCGACCAGACCATTCGTTCTATACGTTGCTCATACAATGATGCACACAATCATTGATGCTTCGCCCAAATTCAGGGGCACATCCGATGGTGGTCTGTATGGTGACGTCGTTGAGCAGTTCGATTTTCACACGGGTCGTCTCCTTGATACGGTTGATGAGCTCGGCCTGCGAGAAAGTACGCTTGTCATCTATACGACGGATAACGGACCATGGAATCAACCGGCTTATACGAATAAGAAGAAGGGCCATCCAAAAGGATCCATCTTCTGGGGCGATGCCGGTCCGCTTCGCGACGGCAAAGGTTCCTGCTATGAAGCCGGCTCGAGAGCCCCGTGCATCGTTCGATGGCCGGGGAAAGTCCCAGAAAATAGGGTCTCCGACGCGGTCTGTGCGACCATCGATTTCATGCCGACCTTTGCTACCCTGGCGGGCTATAAGGTCCCCGCCGATCGTATCATCGACGGTGTCGACCAGACCGATTTGATCTTCGGAAAAAGTGACGATGGCGCACGAGATACCTACTTTTACCAAGGCAACGGAGTCCGCCAGGGCAAGTGGAAGTACCTCGTCGCCAAACACAAAGTTCCCGGCTACGCTCGCGATACTGAGCGCGAGGAGGTGGAAGAACTATACGACCTCGAATCCGATATCGGCGAGACTACAAACTTGGCCGACAAACACCCGCAAAAGGTCAAGGAGCTTCGGGCGCTGCTGCGAGAGATATCAGAGAAAAAGTAAATCAAGAGGGAATAAGAAATGAGTCAGGAGCTGTTTGATCTATCGGGCAAGGTAGCCATGGTAACCGGTGCCACGCGAGGTTTGGGCGAGGTAGCGGCCAAGGCACTTGCCACGGCGGGTGCCGACGTGGCGGTGTGTGGGCGCAATGAGGCCGATCTGGCCCGTGTCTGCCAAGACATTACTGCCGCCGGTCGTCGCGCGTCGGGTTTCTCGCTCGACGTACTCTCTGGCGAGGCCGTGCGGCAGGGCGTCGAAGGAGTCCTCGAATATTTCGGCCACGTCGACATCCTCGTAAACAACGCCGGCGTCAACCATCGTGAGCTGGCGGTTGACTACCCCGAGGAGCAGTGGGACCGTGTAATCGACACCAATCTGAAAGGCTACTACCTGGTAACTCAGGCCGTTGCCCCGCAAATGATCGAGCGCGAGTACGGCAAGGTGATCAACATCTCGTCGATCATGGGTCAAGTTGCCTTGCCCTACCTGCTGGCCTACTGCGCCTCGAAAGGAGGCGTTGATCAAATGACGAAGGTGATGGCCTTGGAGTGGGCGAAGTTGGGTGTCCGCGTCAACGGGATCGGCCCGACTTATTTCGAGACCGAATTGGTTGCCCAGTTGCGCGACGACCCAGAGCGGTTCGAATTCATCAAAGAACGTACGCCGATGGGGCGTTGGGGCCGCCCGGAAGAACTCGAAGGCCTGGTCGTTTTTCTGGCGGCGCCAGCGTCGGACTTCATCACGGGACAGACGATCCTCATCGACGGCGGCTGGACGATCTGGTAGGAGACTTGGATGTTCGTCCACCAAATGCTCGCGACCAACCGTGGCCCGACTGCCCGAGAAGACGGCACTCGTCAAAGGCAGCTGTGCGCTCTCGTACGCCGAAGTCGACGGGCAGGTTGAGTGTCTGGACAGTGGACTGCTATCGCACGGTGTGACACGGGGCGCTCTGAAGCGAGCTCATACAGATTCTTCGCGATGGGCTTCAGGTTTCGAATGCCCTGCTAGCAAGAAATGCTGCGTTCTCAGGCACTAGTTGGACAGCGCCACTTGATGGTGAAGGTCGCTCTCACCTTCCCAGGGCGTTGCCCTGGGCTGATGTGTTTGGCCCCTTTGGGGCAGAAAGAACCGACATACGCGCCACAAAGTGGCGCTGTCCAGCCAGACAACCAGACTGGCCCAGACTGAACAGAACCTTTCTAGTTTGACACTTGATACTAGAGTTGCTATTGTCCGCCGACCAAATCTCGGTCGTAGTGCGAAACGACGTCTAATTCATTGGCGTAAACCACCAGCTCTGTTGGTGAGAACTCGCTAGGCTCTGCCGATGGACGAGCCTTCATCATACCACCGGCTCTGCCCGAGTCACTGATTCTCGACAACTTCAGTTCGAGCCGGGCCGGGGGAAAGTAATTGCATGGAGGTCAGTGGCTGAACCATGTCGGTGAGCATGAAGTTGGTTATTGGCGGAACGGTCCTCGCCCTCGTCACGGGATATGTGGCGTACTTGGGAGCGTCGTCGAGTTGGCAGTATTATCTGACGGTTGACGAGTGTGCTGCACACACGGGCCAGTTCATTGGGCGGCGCGTCCGTGTGAGCGGGCGAGTTGCAGCCGGCTCGCTACATATCCGTGAGGGTCGTTCCCAAGCCGCGTTCGTGCTGCAGGGACAGGAGTCGAATTTGCCAGTCGAATGTCCCGGGCCGCTGCCGGACAACTTGGCGGAAGAGATGGACGTCGTCGTGGAGGGGACTCTGGATCGGGCCGATTTCTTACAAGGCCGGAAGATATTGACGCGCTGTGCAAGCAAATACGAATCCGGGCAGTCGACACCGAGCAGCAAGCCTGTTTCTAAGACGGAAGGACGGTCATGAGAGTCGTCGGCGAACTTGCGCTGCTGACCGCTTTCGTCAGTTCGGGCTTCGCAGCGTCGGTGTTCGTCGTCTCGGCATGGCGAGACAACTACCTGCTGAGGCGAGCGGCAAATATCGCTGCGATCGGCGCCTTCGTGTCTCTCTCATTCGTCGTGGTCATCCTGGCGTGGGCGTTGTACTACAAGGATTTCACCTTTGACTACGTCGCGCAGTATTCCAGCAAGTTGCTCCCCTGGCAGTACAGCCTATCTGCTCTCTGGGTGGGGCAAGCCGGTTCGTTGTTGCTGTGGTCGTGGTTTGTTGCTGTGCTGGCTGTCATGTTGCGATGGTGGCGTGGGCGGGGTGTGGAGCCATTAAGGATCCCGGCATCGGGTGTCTTAATGGGCTACGTCTGCTTCCTGGCCGTGATTATGGTGTTCGCCGCCGACCCCATGGCCGCCAGTGTCGCGGCCCCCCGGGAAGGAATTGGGTTGAGCCCGTTGCTCCAGCACCCCGCGATGCTGATTCATCCCCCAATCGTCTTTTTGGGCTATTCCCTCTGGACCGTTCCTTTCGCGGTGACCATCGCCGCCTTGCTAACTAATCGCTTGGACTTGAACTGGCTCCATTTTGCCCGGCCCTGGGCACTCTTAGCCTGGGCCGTTTTGGGAATCGGCATCCTGCTGGGTGCCGAGTGGGCATATGAAGAACTTGGCTGGGGCGGCTATTGGGCCTGGGATCCGGTCGAAAATGGGTCTCTGCTTCCCTGGTTGACCGGGACTGCGTTCATTCACGGGCTGATGGCCTGGCAGCATCGACAGATGCTGAAAAAGACCTGCGTCGTGTTGGCGTGCGTCACATTCGGACTCTGCAACTTTGCCACATTTCTTACTCGCAGCGGTGTCTTCAGCAGTCTGCACGCGTTCAGCCAATCACCCATCGGCTGGTTGTTCCTGGCCATGATGTTCGCCGTCGCCCTGATCACGCTAGTCTTACTCGTGCAACGCCGGCAAACGCTCAAGCCCGAGTGCTCGATCCCCAATTTGCTTTCCCGCGAGGCTTGCCTGGTCGCCGGTTCAATGGCGCTGCTATTGCTGACCGCCGTGGTTCTGGCGGGCACTCTCAGTTCGGCGCTGTCCAGCCTGGTGGTGGGGAAGACGATTTTGGTGGGACCAGCGTTCTACAACAACGTCTTGATTCCCATCGGTGTACTGCTGCTGTCGACCATGTCTGTGGCGCCCTTGTTGAGTTGGGGCTCGGCTCCCAACGACCAACAAAAGCGCTGGCTACTGGTCTCCGGATGCGTCGGCGTCGTTGCCGGTGCTGTCGCGGCGGCGGCTGGGGTCCGGCATCTGATCATGTTGACCGTCGTCGCCCTGGCGGCAGTGTCGATCGCGGCGCTAGTTGGTGGGTTGGTGCTGGACTCGCGTGCTCGAAAATTTCGCCACCTCCCTGCCGCGATGCTGATGACGCTGCGGCTGCAGCGGCGACAGTATGCCAGCTTCTTGATCCACCTGGGCTTTGTCGCTCTCGCGCTGGGCGTTACCGCTTCGTCGGTGGGCAAGCGCGAGCAGAACTTCAAGATGGTCGCGGGCGAAACGGTTCGATGGGGAGACCGGCAAATCCGACTGGTTCAGGCCCGCCAGCGCGAGCTGCCCGATAAACTGATTGCAGAAGCGGAATTGGAGATTCACCAGACCAATCGGAAGCCAGTGACGCTGTTGCCCTCGCAACACTATCACCGCTTGCAGGAGCAATGGACAACTGAGGTCGCTATCCACGCGACCTGGGGTGGTGACGTCTATGCAATCCTGCACAGTGGGAACGTGGAAGGTCAGCTGTACCTAACATTAATCGAGAACCCGCTGATGCGCTGGATCTGGACCGGCGGTGCGATCATGGTGCTGGGGACGGCGATCCGGCTTTGGCCCACCCGTCGGAGGAGAAGAGAGAGCGCCGGCACGCAGCGATCTGTCTCGTACCTCACCCACGCGCGGCGCCAGGCACCGCCCAGGAAGGCCGCGTGACAGCGCGCCGCGGAAGGGATAGGACGCGACCATGAACGATTCGGAATTCGCCATCGAGACACACGGCTTGTCCAAGGAGTATGCCGATCGCGTTGTGCTGCGACAGATCGATCTGGCACTGGCCGGCGGTCAAATCGTCTGCCTGATGGGCGGGAATGGAGCAGGGAAGACGACATTGCTCTGTTGCCTGGCATCTCTCATGCGGCCGACAGCGGGGGAAGTCCGTTGGTTCGGCCGCCGGGCAGCTGACGTTCCATCCGCCCGGCGGTGGGTTGGTATGGTGGCGCACGAAAGCCGCTTGTATCCGCAATTGACGCTGCGAGAAAACCTGGTTTTTTCCGGCCGCATGTACGGCATTGACCAGCCGCTTTCCGCCGCAAACCGCTGGCTCGTCGAAATGAACATGTCCAAACACGCCGACCGTTTCCCGATGCATGTCTCGCGGGGCATGCGGCAACGGATTTCCCTGGCGCGGGGCTTGCTTCATGAACCTCACATCCTGTTGTTGGACGAACCCTTCGCCGGTCTGGACGACGCGGGCACGATCTGGCTGACGGAGCGGCTGCATCGCTTGCGCGATGCCGGGCGACTGGTCTGTCTCACGACACACGATGCTGCAAAAGCGACTCAATTGGCCGACCGAGTCTGGGTGCTACGCCGGGGTCGGCTATGCCCGGTCTCGCAGTGCGGCGAGCCGGTGGCGATAAGACGCGGGAGGCCAGCGCGAGTTGCGTGATGTTGGAGTAAACCATGACATCCCATTTCTGGTGGATCATTCACAAGGACCTCATCTGCGAGTTCCGAGCACGCCGCGTTTGGCCGGCGATGTTACTGCTAGGCATCGTGGTCGCGTTGGTCTTCAGCGTGCAGATGGACCTTTTGCCACACCAAAAACAGCGGATCGTCGGTGGGCTGTTGTGGCTGGCAGTCTTCTTCGCCGGAATGACCGCAGTGGATCGTTCCTTCACTGCCGAACATGAAGATGGCTGCTGGCAGGGTCTGAAAATGCTGCCGCTGTCCATGAGTACGATCTTCCTTGCCAAGCTGACAGTCAATCTGCTCGCGCTGTGGGCTTTGCAGATCCTACTGATTCCTCTGTTCTTTCTCTTATCCGACTTGCCGCTGCTGGCGCACGCCGGGGAAATGCTGCTGATCTCGGCACTGGTCAGCCCAGGCATGGCCGCAGTCGGGTCGCTGGTCAGCGCACTGGCGGCCGGTTGCGGTCGCAGTAGCAGCCTGCTGGTCTTGGTTGTCCTGCCCCTGCTGATTCCGCTGGTACTAGCAGCGGCCGAGTGTACGCGACTGGCAGTGCAGGGCCAAATCGATGAAACCTGGTGGCGGTGGATTCAACTGCTGGGTGCCTTTGACATCATTTTTGTGACGGCTGGTTTGTTGTTGTTCGAATACGCAATTGAGGATTGAACGGATGCAAGACACTAGTTCGCCTGTGCCCCTGATGACGTTCGGCGCGCCTTTGCTGGTCGGCGCACTGCTGGCAGCGGCAATTCTGATGGCGTGCCATTATGCACCCACCGAGTTCACGATGGGGCACGCCCAGCGAATTGTCTATCTGCATGTTCCGCTCGCCTGGCTCGGTTTGCTGGGCATGCTGGTCATGGCGGTCTGCGGCGCGGCTTACCTGTCCCGCCGCAACCTGGTCTGGGATCATTGGTGCCAGGCGGCAGGCGAATCCGGGTGGCTTTGTTCGACCCTGACGCTGGCAACCGGTTCGATTTGGGCACACGAAGCCTGGGGTACATGGTGGGAATGGGACCCGCGGTTGACGACGGCGTTTATCCTGTGGGTGATCTATTCCGGGATTTTGCTTGTGCGGTCGAGTCAGGAAGATCCACATCGTCGAGCCCGATCCGGTGCTGTGTTGGCGATTCTCGGCGCGCTGGACATCCCGTTGGTGGTGATGGCCACACGTTGGTTTCGGGGCCTGCATCCGGTGTCGCCCGAGATGGTCCCCGCGATGCGGCTCACACTGCTTACCTGCGTGGTCGCCCTGACGGTCTTCTTTGCCTGGCTGGTCCACCAACGCCGCAAACAGGTGGGCTTGGAGCAGTTGGCGAGCCGCCTCGCGTGGCGCGGCGATGCGGACTTTTGAGACACACTTTTCCACCCCGAAGGGAAACCTCACCATGGTTACGTTTGCTGGAGCATACGTCGTTGTCTTGCTGACACTGACTTTCTATGTCGGCTGGATGTCCGGTCGGCAGCGACGATTGATCGAACAGTACACCCGTTTGCAAAGGCAGTTTTCAGAGGCCGAGGACGCAGAATCTGAAGACCATGCACCGCGACGCAAAGTTGCCTGAGCCGAGAGGTAGGAAATCGTGCTGTGTTATACCGCCATGCTGTTATTGGCCCTGGCGGCTAGCGGCCCCGCTGACTGATCCCGCCAAGCCGATTGGCCAGAAACGCGAGATATCGACGAACCAGCCGCTTTCACATGGCAGATTCACGCTCTACCAGTCCAGCTTTCAGCAGCGCGCCCACGGCGCGGAGACGTCGACACTAATCGCAGTTTACGATCCGGGGCGTCTGCTCAAATACTCAGGAAGCCTGATGATCTGTGCCGGAATCGCGATCATGTTCTATTTGCAAGCCTATTTCTTCAAGCGGGCTCCCGGACCGATGTACCAACGGGAGTCATCGCGGCGAACATCCGCGGCCCAAACTGCCTCCGTCCCAGCCCCGCTCGGCGTACTCTCGTCTGAGCACCGGCGGGTCGGCGTGGCTCATGAATCGCGCATCGCCAGTCGTTAACGAGATCTGGTGGCCGCTGCTGCAGTCATTGAGGACGCAATTACCTGAGACACTTGAACTTCCATGGAGCAACGAGCGATGCGATCTGCCCACAGCATTCTGGTGGTTCTTACGCTCTGCGGTGGCGCGCTGGCCGAAACGCACTCTGAGCTTTCGCTCAATGGCGCGTCCTGGCGAACGCAACCGGTTCTGGACGGCGGTCGCATCAAGCCGTTCGACACGCTGGCCTTAGAGACGTGCCGCACCATCTCCAATCGCACCGAATTGAATGATCCGGATACCGATCAGCAGCTGAATGCCCACACGCTGTATCTGGCGATGCTTTTGGAATGGCAGGGCTGGGATCGTCAGCCTCAAATGAGTACCGGTCATCCAGGGCATTCGGTCACGAGCTACTTCCGGCTGCATCAACCCGATAAATGGGATCGCTCCCCGCTGCTGCGAGTTGATTTCCTTGCGCTCAGGCGTCAACTGGGCCTGGAGCCCCACGAAAAGCACATTTCTCCCGTTCGGTTGAGCACAGCCAAGATTCGCCTGTCCGGCATTGGCGAGGAAAGGCCGTTTTTGAGGTGGGCCGAATCGCTGGTAGCCCGCCAGGCCGAGAGTTTGACCGTTTTCGAGACGAGGTCGTTGGAGCTGGCTGATAAATACCGGAGCTACCAGGACCACCGCGTCGGCAATCGGTTGCGGTTGGTCCCATTGCCCAAAGGCGGCGATGATCAGTGGCTCTCACTGGCCGAATTGTGGCGGACAAACTACGACGACGCCACGGACCCCGATGGTCATCT
>NYXM01000078.1 GCA_002685655.1 Planctomycetaceae bacterium | reverse complement strand
CTGGCTGTCTGTCGCCAGAGCTCCTTGCCCGTTTGGCGGTCGAGGCACAGGACCTCGAATTTGTAAAACGTATTTGGGTGCTTGATACCGAAGACTCGTTTCGGCTGGTCTTCCGGTTTGGGCAGCGACGGATCAACGCGGCCCGTGTTGATCGCGGTGAGCACGAAAACCTTGTCGCCCCAGACGATCGGTGACGCATTACCCTGGCCCTTGATCGCGACCTTCCATTTGATGTTGCGATCTTCGCTCCATTCGAGTGGCGGCTTTGCCGTGCGACTGACTCCGTTTGCTTCCGGACCTCGCCACTGATGCCAATTCACCTCAGGAGATCCGCTGTCCTTTGCCACATCAGCTTTTTCTTCGCCGGCCACGTAATCGAGGATCTTGACGAACGACAGTCCGACGTTCGGCATGTTGGGATCCAGCCGGCATTTCTCCTTAAAAAGTTGCCCGACGCGCGCCCGCTGTTGGGAGTTCAACCTAGCCATCCGCTGATCGACGTATTTCTGATGATCCTTGCCACCTCGATAGCCCTTTGGCGGATCTCTCTTATCGATCTTTGCCAGCAGTTTGGCATTAGGTGAGTTAGGAGGCGCGGCGGTCTTGGTGGAGTAGGCATCAGGCACCGGCTTCCAAATGGGGGCGTCGGCCATCACGTTCTTGTAGAGGTCCAGTAGTTTCTTCTTCAGCCGCTCAGTGACCTCCGGGCGCTGCCGCGAAATATCGTTCTTCTGCAACGGGTCGGTGCTGAGGTCATACAGCGCAAACCGACTGAACCCGCCCGCCTTGATCGCCGGAATCCACGCTTCCTGGAAGGTCTGCAAACGCACTCGCTCGGCGTTCAGGCGTTGGAATTCAGGACTGGAAAACGTCGTATTGCTCACCGCCTGGATAAGGTTGGGGACTGACGGATCGATGCCCGCCAACTCAGCCATCCTTTTCAGGATCGCGTTGAATCGGTCGCGATCAAACGGCAGTTGATAGCCATGATATCCCATCAATGTGTAGGACCCGTCGCGCAAAGTGGCCAGGTGTCCCGAGGACGGCGCAAGCCAGAGCAGAGGCTGATCGCGTTTAAGCGCCCCCTTCTCTAACAACAAGGGCGAGAGATCGGCGCCGTCCAGATGGACGCCCGCGGGTTCATTAATGCCGGTCAGAGCGCAGATGGTTGGCAGCAAATCGACTGAGCCGCAAGCAGTGTCTTCAATTCGTCCGCCGCGAATACCATCCGGCCAGAAGATGATCCCGGGCGAACGCAGACCGCCCTGGAAATTCGAACCCTTGTTGCCATTCAGTCCGCCATTGCGATCTTTTCGATAGCTGCCATGGTCCGATGAATAGATGATCAATGTGTTATCGAGTTTGCCCATCGCCTTGAGTTTGGCAACCAGGCGTCCGATGGCTCGATCGGTATTGTCGATCGTGGCGGAATAGATGGCGGCTTCGTCTTTGAGGTCACCGTAAAGCGACACGATCTCCGCGGGCGCCGCGATCTTGGCATGGGGTTCGTTGAACCAGAGGTTCAGAAAGAACGGTTGGTCCGGATGCTCTTTCTCGTCCAACCAGCGGATCGCATCATCCACGATCAGTTGACACGAATAGCCTTCCAATAGTCCAACCCGCTTGCCGTTACGTAGGAAGTTAACCGGATCCTTGTGGCTGGGATGGGCGCCATTGGACAGACCGAACCAGTAGTCGAAACCGTGTTCGCTGGGCGACGGTTTCTTGCGTTTGCCCGAAGTCATCCCGATGTGCCACTTGCCAAAGTGCGCCGTGCCATATCCGGCCTGCTGGAGCAGTTCCGGAATCGTCACCTCCCGCTCAAGCAGATGCATGTTGTGCATGTGGTCCTGAAGGACGCCGTAGATGCCCGTTCGCAGGTGTTGTCGCCCGGTGATGAGGGTTGCCCGCGATGGCGAGCAGATTGCCGCCCCGGCGTGGAAGTCGGTGAAACGGACGCCTTTCGCGGCTAGTTCGTCCAGCACCGGAGTCTTCACGGGGCCGCCGTAACAACCGAGGTCTTTTGAGCCGAGATCATCAGCCAGCAGGATGACGACATTGGGCCGTTGTTCCGCCGCCTGTAGCGCAGGCGGAACAACGCAGAAGATAACGATTGTGTAGATGATTGATTTCATGATCTTATTCATGCCAGCTTCCATGGTCCGCGGCCCGGGCGACTAAGCAGAGCGTTCGCTTCTTTGTCGCCTGGGAATTCGTATTTGTTTGGGTCCCAGTTCATTTCTCTACCCAGTTGGTAGCCGTGGTTGGCCAGGCTGCAAAGGATGCTCGTATGGGCGCCAAAGGAAACATCCGCCACCGGCCGTTCCCGGCTGCGAATGCAATCGATCCAGTTGCGGTGATGGCTCGGTCCGATGTCAGGTAACCGCCAATCGTTTGGGCCGAAAGGGGACTCCACGGCACTCTTGGGGTCGGCCGTGATGCCACGCCGGTCGACATAAAGCGTTCCTTCGTCTCCGTAAAAGATGACATCATTGAAGGGGTCTTGAGTGCTTTCATGGATGATCTCCAAGCCATCGGCATAGATCATTTTCAAGCCACTGGTTCCGCTCTCCGGAGGGATGATTTTTACCGGGCCGGTTTCGTCAAGATCCATGGCCCACTTGGCAATGTCGTAGTGGTGAGCCCCCATATCACTCAGGCCTCCACCGGCATATTCCCGATAACGACGCCATTGGGGAAAATGCCGATGCACATCCGTCGGGCAGAGGACTGAATTGAATTCACGCATCGGAGCTGGCCCCAACCACATGTCCCAGTCAATTCCCTCAGGTTTCTTTTCGGCGGGCAAATCACACGGAACACCGGCGGTCCCGACACCAATCTTGATCTTGGTCACCTTGCCAACCCGTCCGTTGCGGATGCATTCGACCGCCTTCCGGAAGTATCCACGAAACTCAGTTCGTTGCTGGCTGCCGACCTGATAGACAATGTCGTTTTTGCGGGCGGCCTTGAGGGTTTCCAGGGCCGCGCGAATGGTGACGGTCAGCGGCTTTTCGCAGTACACATCCTTCTTTGCCTCGGCGGCCATGATCGAGGGGATAGCATGCCAATGGTCGGGAGTGCCGATGACAACAGCATCCACGCGTTCGTCGGAAAGCGTCTCACGAAAATCGACCTCGGCCTTGCAGTCGTGATTGGCCCCGTACTTTTGACTTACCCGACTCATGGCGTGGTCGAGGCGTACTTGAGCGACTTCAGCCACACTCACGACCCGGCAATCTTTTTGCCCCAGAAAGAACCCCAAATGACCCGCGCTTTGTTTACCGACTCCGACAAAGCCAATGTTGATTGTCTCGCTCGGCTTATTGGCCCAGGCATCGCTGGTGATGATCGTCGGGACAACGGCACTTGCGGCAGCCGTTTGCAGGAAGGAACGACGAGAGACTGAGAGACGGTGCATGTTCATGGATTTGGAGTTCGATCTTCGATTGGGGGAATACCTGGTGTCGGTCCAGTGGGTGAATGAAGGAGTGTATTTCAAACTCGTAAACACAGTTTGATTTTGGCACTACTGACGATGCCAGTCCGGGCCGTCGGCCATCACACTGGTGGTGATGTCGAGTAGCTGCTGTTTGAGTCTGTTCACGATTTTCGGATGCTGCTTCGCTATGTCCGTCGTTTGTCCGATATCCGCGTCGAGGTCATACAGTTCGAATCGTTTGTAGCCGCCGGCTTTGATGATCGGGATCCATGACTCGTTAAAGCGGTTCAATTTCAGGAATTGAATTCGCAGCTTCTCAGCTTCCTTGTTGGCAAACTTCGTGTTGAACATCTTGCTCCAGAGTCTTCCACCATCACGAAGCTCAGGGCTGTTTTCACGCTTCAGAATCACTTCGACCCGATTCATCAAGCCGTTCATGGCTTCCAAGTCTTTGGGCAATTCGTAGTCGCGCCAGGCAACCAGGGCGAACCGGCTATCGCGGACGGTTGCTGTCGGGTTGGATGTTGGCAGCAGGAAGAACAATGGAATGTGGCGTTGGAATTCGTTGCGGCGACCGGTCAGCAATGGGGAGAGGTCAGAGCCGTCGAGGTGAACTCCCTCGGGCTTGTCGATTTCGGCAAGACCGCAGATCGTCGGCAACAGGTCGACCATGCCGGCCGGTTCCTTCTCAACCTGACCGGCCGAGATTCCGTTCGGCCAGTAAATGATGCCGGGGACTCGAATTCCGCCCTCGAAGTTGGAACCTTTCGACCCATTCAGGGGTCCGTTGCGTTCGGCGCGATAGCTGCCGTTGTCCGACGCGTAAACGATGATTGTGTTCTCGAGCTCGTCGATGGCTTTCAGCTTCTCGACCAACCGGGCGATGGCGCGGTCGGTGTTTTCGATTGTGCCGCTGTAGATGGCTGCCGGGTCGTGGAGATCCCCGTACTGCGACACGATTTCATCCGGCGCGGCGATGGGTGCATGCGGTTCGTGGAACCAGATGTTGAGAAAGAACGGCTTGTCAGCTTGCCGTTCCTTCTCCAGCCAAGAGATGGCTTCGTCAACGACGATCTGACAGGCGTACCCTTCGATCTTTCCCAGCGGCTTGCCGTGCCGATGGAAGTTCACCGGGTCTTTGTGGCTGGGGTGGGCCGTGTTTTCTGTTCCAAACCAATAATCGAAGCCATGGTCGTAGGGCGTCGGCTTTTTTCTGCCGCCGAACGGCAGCCCTATATGCCACTTCCCAAGATGAACGGTGTCGTAGCCGTTTTGTTTCAGGACCTCCGCAATCGTAACTTCGCTTTCGAGCAGATGCATGGCGTGATCGCGATCGCTGATCACATGATAGACGCCGGAGCGAATGTGATGCCGACCGGTCATGACTGTTGCGCGCGACGGCGAGCAGACTCCGCAGCCCGAATGAAAGTCGGTAAAGCGGACACCGTCTGCGGCGAGTTTATCGAGTGTCGGCGTTCTGACCGGGCCGCCATAGCAGCCGATGTCCTGCCAACCCAGGTCGTCGACGTACATGACAACGACGTTCGGCGGTTTGTCCTTGGCAAAACAGGGACCAACCAGCAACAGGAAGAAAAGAAATGTGAGGATGGTTTTCATGTTATTTCCTGTTCACCAAATGCCAGGCCTCGATCTTCCTTCTCAGCCGTTTGACGACATCCGGATTCGCTCCGGCCAGATCCTTCTTCTCGTGCGGATCGGTTTTGAGGTTGTACAACCGCACAAACGCCGTATCCCAGATGTGCACATTCTTGTATCTCGTGGTGTCCTTTCCGTCATAGCGAACCAGAAGCTTCCAATTGTCTTCAATACACCAGAGATATTGCAGCGTGCTGTTGGGATCTCCCGGTGTCATATCCTGGATCGAATTCGTAACGCCGAATACAAGCCTTCGCTTGCGACGGGCCTCGGCGTCGAGCAAATTAATGCCCTGTAGATTCTCTGGCGCCTTCAGGCCGGCAGCGGCAGCAATCGTCGGAAAGATGTCGATCGCATGAGCAGGCGCTCTCCCTGAGCTTCCCGGCCGAACGTGGCCCGGCCAGGAAATCATGATGGGAGTGCGGATCCCATTTTCATAAGGAGAGCCCTTGGAACGTAGGGCAAAACCTCTCCATGACTTCTGATTCGGGTCGCTTGCATTCGTGCTCGCCGCCGCCCAACCGTTGTCGCAGATGTAAATCACCATCGTGTTTTCAGTGAGGTTCTTCTTATCCAGATAGCCGAGTAACTGTCCGCAGGTCTCATCAAACCACTCACACATCGCGTAATATTTTGCGACATCCTCGGCGCGGCCGGGCACGGTGTATTTTTCCAGTAAACGCCGGGGCGGATTGTGAGGGGTATGGGGCAGGAACGGTGCATACCACAGAAGGAACGGCTTCTTTTCTTTCGTGGCCAAATCAATGAAATCAGTCACCGGCTTCATCGGCTTGGCCTTGGGGTAACGCCCTATCTTCAACCCCTCATCGCCGTGTCGGCCGCCGCGTTTTGGATCGCCATGGGTCATGCCGTGTGTGAACCCGCCATCTGCAAACGACCCCTCCCACCACTTGCCGGACTGATGTGCCAGGTAGCCGTTTGACGGCAACATCTTGATGAAACTGGGATGTCTGTGAAATGCGGCCTTCATCGGCGCATCCAGCGCCGCACGATCTTTGCCGCCACTCCCCACATCGTTGCCGGTAATGCCGTGTTGAAACGGATACAGCCCCGTTGCCAGCGAAGCAAGAGATGGCCGACACAGTGGCGAGGCGACATACCCACGCTCGAAAACCAGACTGCGGCTGGCCAGCTTGTCGAGGTGAGGTGTCTTGATATCGGGATGGCCCATGAAACCGTAGTCCGTCCATGCCTGGTCATCACTCAGAATAAAAACGATGTTGGGTTGTTGTGATGCAGTCGGCGCGAGATTGGGTTCCAGTTTTTTCAAAGCCTCCACGTCGTCCTGCGTCCTGCACCACTCAGTGAGTTGTGCTTTGAGCGACTCGAGCAACTCGGCATGCTTCGGGTCGTCGGCGAGATTCTTCATCTCATGCGGATCCGCTTCCAGGTCATAGAGTTCATCGGCGGGGCGGTGCTCAAACGCCTGAATCATCCGCCTGGCGAATTCGTAGGTCTTTGCCGTTTCCTGCCAAGTTTCGTAATAAGCCGCAGGGCTAACACGTGGAATGTGAAAACGGCAGCTCGTATTGAACAGACGGTCGGGTTCCAGATTAAAGATGTAGCGATGCGTGGGAGTGCGGATGGTGCGCATCGGGTTGTTGTTGTGATTGCTTGGCGGCCCGTTGTTGTTGCCGGTGTGCGTGCCGAAAACCATGTCGCGATGCTTTTGCGAACCGTCCTTCAGCACGGGCAGGAAGCTCTTGCCATCCAGGCCGTCAGGAATGGACTCCCCAGCCGCTTCCAGAAAGGTGGGCAGGACATCTGCCAGGTTGATCATGGACTCGGTCTTGCTGCCCGGATCGATGACGCCCGGCCAGCTCGCCATAAACGGAACGCGTAGGCCGGTGTCGTAAAGATTCCACTTGCCAAAGGGCAGGTGCGCGCCCTGATCAGTGGAAAACACAAAGAGCGTGTTTTTCTTAAGGTCCTCGCGGGCATCGAGCGCATCGAGCACCTTGCCGAGCTTTTCATCCATGACGGTCACATCCTGGTAGTAATCCGCCATGGCCAGACGCGTCTCTGGCGTATCGACAAAGTTTGGCGGCACCGGGATCTTTTCAGGTTCGTAGATTTTATTCTTCTGCCACGGCTGGTGCGGCTCTCCGCAGCCGATATACATCAAGAGCGGTTTTTCGCCCTTGTATTTCCGGATGTATTCATCCGCCCTGTCGACGTCCCCGATGCCTTGGGTGTATCGGTTGCTCCCGGCCGGACTGAGCCCCCAGCCCCCATGAAGGTACCCACTCTTGCCCACGCTTACCGTGTGATAACCCGCTTCATTGAAATACCCCGACATGACTTTGACGTCGCGCGCGATCGGGGCGCCAAAGAAATCCGCGCCACAGCGATGCGGCATCAACCCGGTCACCACCGTCGAGCGCGAAGGGGAACACGTAGGCGAGGCCGCATAGGCATGCATGAACTGCATGGCCTCCTTCGCCAGCCGCTTCATGTTCGGCGTCTTAATATACGGATTGCCGTAGGGCTCCGAATCCCGCCAGCCGTGATCATCGGTGAAAAAGAAAATGATATTAGGCCGTTTCGATTTGCCGTCGGAAACGCCTGCTGTTTTCTCATCTTCGGCAATCAGCGGGCTTGCCGTGAAGCAGGCGAGCAGAGCCATGGCGATGCAATAGCATGTGTTGCGTCGGTTCATTTCAAGTTCCAGTCCGGTGCGTCGGCCATGACATCCTTGTAGAGCGTCAGCAGTTGCTTCTTGAGACGCTCGGTGACTTTCGGTCGCTGTTTTGAAATGTCCTTCTTTTGCAGCGGATCGGTGCTCAAGTCGTACAGAGCGAACCGACTGAATCCCCCTGCCTTGATCGTCGGAATCCACGCTTCCTGGAAGGTTCTTAAACGAACGAACTCGCCCTTCAGCCGATTGTATTCCGGGCTGGAGAATGTGGTGTTGGTGACTTGAGAGCCCAGATTGGGCGTCGACGGATCGATGCCCGCCATCTTTGCCATCTGCCGCAGCAATTCGTTTTTCCTGGCCTGATCCGAAGGCAATTTGTAGCCTCGGTAACCCATCAGCGTGTAATTCCCATCCCGCAAGGTGGCCAGATGACCCGACGCGGGTGACAGCCAGAGCAATGGTTGATCGCGTTTAAACGTGCCTTTCTCAGTCAGCAGTGGCGAAAGGTCGGCGCCATCGAGATGCACGCCGTTGGGTTTATCAATTCCGGCCAGGCCGCAGATGGTCGGCAGAAAATCCACCGATCCCGATGGCGTGTTCTCGACTCGTCCTCCCCGGAAGCCATTCGGCCAGAAGAAGATCCCCGGCGAACGCAAACCGCCTTGAAAGTTCGACCCCTTGTTACCATTCAGTCCGCCATTGCGATCAGAGCGGTAGCTGCCATGGTCAGACGAGTAGATGATCAGTGTGTTGTTCAGCTGGCCTGTTTTCTTGAGCTTTGCAACGAGGCGTCCAATGGCTCGATCGGTGTTGTCGACCGTGGCGGAATAAATAGCGGCTTCATCCTTGAGGTCTCCGTAGATCGACACGATCTCGTCCGGCGCCGCCAGTTTGGAGTGAGGCTCGTTGAACCAGATGTTCATAAAGAACGGCTGATCGGGATTTGCCTTCGTTTCCAACCAGCTGATCGCGTCGTCGACGACCAGTTGGCATGAATACCCTTTCAGCGGACCAACGGGTTTGCCGTTGCGTCGAAAATTAACCGGGTTCTTGTGACTTGGGCTCGCTCCGTTCGAGAGGCCGAACCAGTAGTCAAAACCGTGTTCGGTTGGCGATGGTTTCTTACGCTTGCCGGAGGTCATGCCGATGTGCCACTTGCCGAAGTGGGCTGTCCCGTATCCTGCCTGCTGGAGCACTTCTGCAATTGTCACTTCACGCTCGAGTAGATGCATGTTGTGCCAGTGATCCTGCAAGACGCCGTAAATGCCCGTGCGAAGATTCTGCCTTCCGGTAATGAGGGTCGCCCGCGACGGCGAACACACCGCTGCGCCGGCATGGAAGTCGGTGAACCGGACGCCACGCTCCGCCAATGAATCGAGGACCGGTGTCTTTACCGGCCCGCCATAACAACCAAGATCCTCTGATCCGAGATCATCAGCCAGCAGAATGACGACATTGGGCCGGCGCTGCTGTGCAAAGGCCGAATTCGAAACCAGTGTGCAGATGACCAGACAGATTATGCGACTGAATATTGGGTCCATGTGATTTCCATGGTGCGTGTAATGGGTGGCGGAAGTGATACTTCGATCTAATACTCCAGGCAGTTGTCCCTAATCGAACTTCATCAACGACTGACCTTCACTTGGCATCTGGTCGAGCGCTGCCTGAAGTTGTTTGCGAATTCCCTCCGACGCCGGCCCCGTGACTGGTTTCTTCTCCAAAACGTCATTGGCGACGTCGAACAGGCGGCTATTTCCATATAACTTCCAGCGCTCATTGCGAACAAATCGCAGCGGCTTACTTCTCTCGGGATTGGGGCAGTAGTAGATGAAGATGTTTTCCCTCGGGTTCCCCTTACGGCCCAATAGCTGCGGAAAGAAACTGCGCCCATCGGTGGGAGACAGTGGTTCGGTGCCGGTTGCTTCGGCAATTGTTGGCGCAAAGTCGGAGAAGTCGACGACGGACTTGCAAACCCGATCGGCTGCAACTGTGCCTGGCTGATAGGCGATCAATGCGACGTGAGTGTCAGCGTCGGTAGGCCTGCCTTTGCCGCCCACGATCACCTTGTCGCCGATTCTGGACTTGATCGACCTGTACGTTCCGTTGTCTCCCGTAACAAGGATCAAGGTGCGCTCTGCGATTCCCAGCTCAACTGTCTTGTTGACAATTCGACCGATAATCGAATCCATGTAGGAAACCATGTCGGCGAAGTTTTCCTGTTGGTTTGTATTGTTTCGGTCCGCGCTGTGGGGAGTGGGGATGAACTGATTCGGGTCTTGCTTCGTTGAATCGTGTTCCCAATGAACCAGCGCCATTGGATAGTAGAGAAAGAACGGCTCGTCCTGGTACTCGTCCATGCGATCCAACAGGAACTGACAATAGATGTCGGGCCCAAAGACATCCTTTTCAAATTGTTGAGTCTTGCCATCGATGGTGATGACCGGCCCCCAGAAACGCGGTCCGCCCTTGTCGACCTGCCACAGGCAATGACGCTGGAAACCTGTATCCTGGGGCCACGACCCCTTACCTCGAGTTTGTTCCGGGTAATGATCGGTCCCCAGCAATTGCCATTTGCCGGCGATGGCGGTCCGATACCCCGCGTCCTTCATCATGTGTCCAATCGTCCGCTCACTCCGCCTT
>NYXM01000077.1 GCA_002685655.1 Planctomycetaceae bacterium | reverse complement strand
TTTTTTTTGATGCGTGGTGTGCTAGTCCAACGACTTTTGCGCCGGCAGTCGCGCCGAATGAATCGTGGCAGTGACACGAATCGCGGCATGAGATCGCCAAGAACTACGAGTGTAGACCGCCGCATACTGGGCCAGAGAAATAACGTGCAGCATCGCCGACTTGACACGCGTCGGCCAGCCTTTGGGCAACGGAATTCGTGGTGAATTGGCCATCGTGGGTTCTCGCATGACGGTCTTACGAGATCCACGATAACTTGAGATTCAGCAGTGTGTTGCGATCTGGCTCGCCATGCGCAAAAATCGGTGGACCAGTTCAGTCGGCGCGGCCGTTGCGTGCCGAGAACTCCATACGTTTGATGGGATTCGCCAGCTTTGGGCCGCGTGGCCAATCGACGCAGAATCGGACCGCATCAATCCAACGGTTTTCGAGATACGATGACCTCGTCTTCCAACCGTTCCAAGATTGCCGAATCGGATATCAGTGTCAATCCGGTTCTGACCACCGATGGACCTAAAGTCTTTCTTTGTCCATCGCTCGTCGATTTCGGTACCAGATCACCCCTCCCGCAAGAACGAACGCGAGCGCAAGACTGCTGCAGCCCCACCAGACAAATTTCCTGGCCAGAGATGTCGGTCGACCGACGGCGTCCTCGTATTTCTGTTGCACAATGACCATTAATTCCGTATTGCCCACTTGACCAAAGCCAGCAAGCCAAGGTCCCCCATACTTCTGCGAATGATCCTCCCCGAGGGGATCGGTATAGTCGTTGTCGGGTTCGATCGGTTGCATTGGCCGTAGATCAAGCTCTGGTACCATCTGATCAATTCTGGGCCTTCGTTTCTCGGGATCTAGACTTTCATCTAGTGGAAAGATCTCTTTCCGCATTTCCTGCTTTCTTTCTCCCTCAAAAGCCTCGTGAAGCAGGATAACGTACTCGTGTTTCATGTAGTCCAACGATTTACCGCTTTTCTTAGCTGGCCTCTGATCCATGCGCCCAGCGAGAACAACTTTTTGATCTCCCCCGTGGAGCCCACTCTTTGCCAAGCCCAGTGTATCGTCCATCGGAATGGACACCTCAACCGCTCCAAGAAAGGAACCACCCTGGTCAAGAATCGGCATTGAGATAGCAAACTTGAAGTACCCGTCGTATTTCGACTTGAACACACGCGAGACATGCACTGCTTCCATTTCTCTCTTGCCGTTTTCTGCGTACGCCCTGGCCGTGGTGAAGTAATCGCGCTGCTCGAAGAGTTCTCCAATGATGCTCGGATTTCTGCCGAAGGGACCCGCATGAACGACAAGCCTGCCGTCCTTGTTCAGGAAGAACATCGTGGCAAACTGTATTCCTCTTTCTTTCAGTTCTTCGTTGTATCGCTTGAAAAGCGCATCGGCCTTGTTCTGGAAGACACGTCCTTGATCGGTTTTCATGAACTCGTGCACGTCCTGTGAAGTCTTGACGTCTGGCATTGTTTTCAAAGACTGTCGTACGATGTCGTCCCGCGCTGTTGCAACCACCTTGCCACCCAAAAACTCCAATAGCCATCGAAAGTTGTCCCCAACCCTTTGAGCAGCGAACGTGTTGCTTCGCCCAGTAGCCGCCAATAATCTCAATTCCATCTGGGTAGCCGCCAAGTTGACCATCACAGCCGATAAGATCAACAGTGTCACAGCCGCGAGCGCGAGAATCGTGACTCCCGGATTTCGCCGGCACCAGTTCCAAGACCGCGTCGGAAAAGGTTGCGGTACCACGGTGCGTTCGTGCCGCAGCCATCGTTCGAGTTCCCTGGCCAAGCCCTCGGCTGAGCGGTATCGCCGGGCGGGATCCTTGTCCAGACACTTGAGACAAATGGCTTCTAGCGTGCCGTCAGCACAAGAATTCAATTGACGCGGTGGCATGGGCTTCTGTTCCGGGTCCCGTACCAATTGGAGCGCTTCTTCCAGCGTATCGGCCTGAAACGGCGGCCGGCCTGTCAGCAGGGTGTACAGTGTCGCACCGAGTCCATACACATCACTCACGGTGGTCACTTCACGGTCAGGATGGGGATCGGCTTGTTCGGGTGACATGTACCTGGCAGTCCCGACGATACCGCCGTATGCGACGCTCGCTGCATTGAGAGGCTCACTCGTCTCCGTCAGATTCGCATCACTACCGATCTGCTTGGCTAAACCGAAATCTGTGATGTGGGGGTTTTCCTCATCGTCCAGCAGGATGTTCGCCGGCTTCAGATCGCGATGGAGAATGCCGCGCTGGTGAGCGTGATGAACCGCCCGGGCCACCCTTATCATCAGCTTTGCAGCACCTGACGGATCGTTATGGAACCGAGTCGAGTGCTTTTCCAAGCTGACCGAATCATCCTTCCGCTCGATCAGGTTCATCGTGAAATACGGCTTCCCGTTGCATTCGCCAACCTTGTGAACTTGCACAATGTTAGGATGCTTCAATCTCGCCATGCTTTGCGGGTCTATGCGAAAGCGGTTGATGTCTTCAGCCGTTGTCAGACGACGGGGCAGGCTCATCTTAAGCGCGACGTGCGTGTCGAGAGTCTCATCGAAAGCCTTGTAAACAACACCCATGCCTCCGTGACCGATGTACTCGATCTGTTTGTATTCGTCGAAGTTGGGCAGAAAGGACGGTATGTCGTCGATCACCCAAGGTGGCTCTTTGAGAAACTCTTCCGTCTCGGCCATCGCGTGGTTGGTCAAAAGTTCCTCAACCTGCTCGCGTAAATCAGGATCGTGGGCGCACGCTTCATCGAGGTATGCTTTCTGTTGGTTCGGGCTGCAGTCCGCCACCGCCGAGAACATGTCCATGACCTGATTCCAGCGTTCAGCCATCATTGCTTGATCCCTCCTTTAGCCGCGCATAGAGCCATGCCCGGGCCGCCTGCCAGTCTTTTTCGACCGTCGCGACGGAAACATTCAGGTTGGTTGCGATTTCCTTCCACTGAAGGCCACCGAAAAACCGTTGTACGAGTACTTCATGTTGCCGTTTGCCGCGCTCCCCATACTCTTTGAGCTTCTTCAGATACTCGTGAAGGTCGAGCATCTTAACGCGATGAGCGATTTCCAGCTCGTCGAGGACAACGTCAAGTGGGATACGGTCCCGGTGATGTTTGTTTGACTGGCGGGCACGCTCCACCAGGATCCGGTACATGGCTTTCGCTGCTGCCGCAAAGAAGTACGGCCGGTTCTTCTGCAATGCCTGCCCCTTAAGACGTAAGTAAACTTCATGCACGAGCCCCGTGGCTCCCAACGTGTGACCGGGACGCTCTTGTTTCATGTGGCGCTCGGCCATCGTATGCAGCTCTTCATAGACGCACTCGAAAAGCTCGTTCTTCGCTGCTTCGTTTCCTGAAGCGATCTCTCCAAGAAGTCTCGTTACGTCATCGGCCGGATCAATCGCCATGACGTCGCCTCCCCGATTGAGGTTGGGTGCGAGCACTTTTCCGGAGCATATCCGCCCCCTGATTACATGCGAAGCAGCCGGCCGAAATCCGTAAGTTCCTTTCCCACTTTTTTGGTGAGTTTCCCCGCGTGCCGATGCGGTCCCAGTCGATATCTGGCCAGGTTGATTCGCCGACTGCTGGGAATTTTCGCAAACGATTACGGATTTGAGCCGAGTCGTTCGCATGTCCCCAATGAAGGCCGGAAACTCGCCAACACGATTATATCGAAATCCAAGTGTGGAAAGGGAGCGTTGGCATGTGGGTCGCGCAACTGTCTTTCGACGAGGTCAAACGGATCTTCCCGATGTAAGGCAGCTCGGAAAGCAGACGATGAACGCACTCGCAACAACCTGGGAGGCAATCAACATGGACTGGCTGATGCACAACCCCATTGCGGATATGTACGGGCCATACTTCTTGCTCTTTTATGGCTGCGGCGTCGCGCTGACGCTTTTGGGCTGCTGCTGGGGCGTGCGGAGCCGTGACTCGACAGCGGACTTGCCGGCACTGCTGATTCCTGAAAAGCCTGATCCTTATGAAATCGCCCACCTGCGAGGCGGCGAGAATGAAGTCACTCGGTTGGTGATCTTGTACCTGATTCAGCGTGGTTACCTGGAGGCCACTGAAGAAGAGGTATTAGCCCAGGTATCCGGTCATCGTGACGCGGGTCCTCTGTCGTCCATGGAGCACGCGGTGTTTGAAGGGTTCTCTACTCCGCACAAGGCCACTGAGGTTTTCCAAGAAATGTCATTGCCCGATCGCATTAAGCAACACTGCCGAGTTTACGAAGAGCGGCTTGAAAGTGAGCAGCTCTTGTGTCCCACCGAGGTAAAAGAGGCGGCGGAGCTCGTCGGCAGGACAGGAGCTGTTGTCATCTTGGGGCTTGGTGGCTACAAACTCGCGGTGGCGCTGGCAACAGGGCACTCGAACGTGCTCTTACTGATCATCATGGGCCTCGTCGCGCTGGGCATTCTTGGGAAAGTATGCGAGCCACCCCGCCTCAGCAACCGGGGGCGAACCTATCTCAAGCGGCTTCAACAAGCCTTCGAGCGGTTGAAAGAGGGAACGGTCTCTGCCACCCCTCGTGCAACAGACCACGAGCCGATGCTGCTGCTTGTGGGACTTTTTGGTGTCGGAGTGCTGGTGGGGACGCCTTACGCGTATTTTGAGCAGATGTTTCACAAGGCGGCGTCAAGTGGAGGTGGATGTGGCGGCGGATGCGGTGGTGGTTGTGGCGGCGGATGCGGTGGCTGTGGCGGATGCGGAGGTTGATTCTGATGCACTCACAAACACCGAACATGTGTCACGAAGTGTCATACTGCCCGCGCGGCCTTTTGCTCCAGTGGCATGTCACCGAACGCTGCAACCTCCGCTGTGCACACTGTTATCAGGAAAGCTACTCTGGGAAGGAACTCGATTTCGCGGACCTGCTCATGGTTCTCTGGCAGTACAAGGAGCTGCTCGCACAATGGAGAGATCATGCCAAACAGCCCGGGATGCGCGGCCACATCACGGTAACCGGCGGGGAACCGTTTGTGCGACGGGACTTCCTCGATTTGTTGGAAGTCTTCGCGGCCAACCGCAAGCGCTTCAGCTTCGCGATCCTGACTAACGGAACCTTCATCGACGACGCCATGGCCCGGCGGCTACGCAAGTTGCGGCCCGCCTTCGTGCAGGTCAGTATCGAAGGATCCCGGGTGACGCACAATGAGATTCGCGGTTCAGGAAACTTCGAGCGTACGGTTTCGGCCATAAAACATCTGGTGCGTGCCCGCATCCGGACACTCATCTCGTTCACCGCCAACCGCCTTAACTATCAGGAGTTTCCTGAGGTTGCTCGATTGGGCCGGCGACTGCGGGTCTCGCGGGTGTGGGCTGATCGGCTCATTCCCTGGGGGATCGGCTCCGCCATGAAGGAGCAGGTGTTGACACATGCCCAGACACGTGAGTTCTTTGAGATCATGCGCAAAGAACACAGTCAAGCGCGCTGGTGGTTCGGACGGACCGAAGTCGCCATGCACCGGTCGCTTCAGTTCCTGGTCGCGGGCGGGAAGCCCTATCACTGCGCTGCCGGTGACAGTTTGATCACTGTCCAGCCCAACGGAGATCTCTACCCGTGCCGTCGTATGCCGATCCGGGCGGGGAACCTGATGGAAACACCGCTTGTCGAGCTGTACTACGAAAACGCCCTCTTTCGTGCCCTGCGCGACCGGAATCACATCAGCGATGGGTGCCAAGGCTGTTTCTACTCCAAACTGTGCCGCGGTGGACTCAAGTGCCTCTCCTATGCGGTGACCGGCGATCCGTTTAGGGCCGATCCCGGTTGCTGGCACGCCATACCTGGAACGCAAGTAGAACAGGCAGGAAGCCATCTCTGATTCACCCCTTGGCGGAAGAGTCGTTGACCTGCTCATGCAATAACAACTTGAGAAGCCGCTGTTTTCCTTTTTGAAACACTCACCATCACTCCAGGAGATGCATTATGAGAACAACGATTCTTTCCGTGATCTGCTTGCAACTCATTGGCTCATTTTGCAAAGGAGAGGAGTTGCACATGGGTGACACGCGAATCGAGACAGACACAATGGGAAAGGTACAGGTTCCCGCTGATCGGTACTGGGGTGCGCAAACACAGCGCTCGCTGCAGAACTTCAAGATCGGTGGTGAGCGAATTCCGCGATCGATGATTCGCGCATTGGGGATCGTTAAGCACGCCTCGGCCTCAGCGAACGAGGCGCTCGGCAAGCTGGACTCCAAACGTGCCAAAGCGATTCGGCAAGCCGCCCAGCAAGTCGTCGACGGCAAGTTGGACGACCACTTCCCACTGGTCGTGTGGCAAACGGGCTCTGGCACGCACAGCAACATGAACGCTAACGAGGTTATCGCGAACCGCGCGATTGAGATCCTCGGCGGGACAGTCGGCTCGAAGGACCCAGTGCACCCCAACGACCACGTCAATATGTCACAGTCGTCGAATGACGTGTTTTCTGCAGCGATGTCCATCGCGATGGTGGAGGAGGTGCAAAACCACCTCATTCCCTCGCTAAGGCACCTCCGCGATGCGCTCCGGCAAAAGTCCGAGGAGTTCGACAAGATCGTCAAGGTTGGCAGAACCCACTTGATGGACGCGGTGCCGCTGACTTTAGGACAGGAGTTCTCCGGCTACGTCCAACAGGTGGGCTACGGCTACGTCCAACAGGTGGGCTACGGCGTCGAGCGGGCGGAAAGCACGCTGCCGCGTCTGTGCGAACTGGCCCTCGGAGGCACGGCCGTGGGCACGGGACTGAACTCGCATCCCGAATACGCAGCTCGCGTGGCAGAGGAGGTCAAGGGCCTGACTGACTTACCGTTCGTGACTGCGCCCAACAAGTTCGAGGCCCTGGCCGCCCACGATGCTCAAGTGGAGCTTTCGGGACAACTGAAGACGATTGCGGCATCAATGATGAAGATCGCCAACGACATTCGCATGTTGGGCTCCGGCCCGCGGGCCGGGCTGGGAGAATTGATACTTCCTGCCAATGAGCCGGGATCCAGCATCATGCCCGGCAAGGTGAATCCGACGCAGTGTGAGGCGCTGACGATGGTCTGCGCCCAAGTGTTCGGAAACGACGTGACGGTGAACTTCAGCGGCGCGGCCGGGCACTTCGAGCTGAACGTGTTTAAGCCTGTCATTGCCTATAACAACCTCCAGTCGATCAAACTGCTGGGGGATGCGGCCAGGTCGTTCACGGACAACTGCGTCTTCGGAATTGACGCAAACCGAGAGCGGATCAACGAGCTGATGCGGTCATCTTTGATGCTTGTGACGGCGCTGACCCCGCACATCGGCTACGATAACGCTGCCAGGATCGCGAAGAAGGCGCATGCGGAGCGCACGACACTCAAAGAGGCTGGGATCGCGCTGGGCATGCTAACGGAGGAGCAGTTTGTAGAATGGATCAAGCCGGAAGAGATGACTCGCCCTTAAGCGTTGAAGTGCGTGCTGCCGAGCAACCGCTTTCTTGGATTCCCAGAAAGCCAGTATGCCGTGAAAGTCGGTGACCTCCAACGTAGAGTTTCCACATCACTGGGAACTGTCGGATTGACCGTGTGTCGACCAGAATCACTTCGACAGATCAACTATCCACGCATCTGGCACTCGCAGCTCAATCGCACTCCGAGCAAGATCGAACCACCGCTCAGCGCTGTCGAGAATCTGGCTATCCGCCGATGCCACGACGTGATCGGTTGCCATCAGGTTGCGATCAGGATCGGGCACGAGCAATGCTTGCCAATTCCAGCCTCGTTCTGCGGCGATCTCTACTAACATTGTCTTCAATCGTCCGCTGTTCGAGACGGGCTGGTCCAGCAGCCACCGGCAACTGGCGACATTCCAGTCAGCCATCAAGTCACCGAGGATATGCAGGGCTGGGATCGTTTCTGCGACCTTTCGGTAGCTGCCATGCATACTTGCCATGTCACGGTAACATCCGTCTTGTGCGTGCAGAATGACGCCACCCGACAGTGCCGCTTCCAAGCTGGTCAGGACGTTATAGCCGTCGATCCATAGATCGCGACCCAGAAGCTCGGCTGCTGGAATCTGGTGGCGCCGCCGACGTTTCGTCGCCTCATCGCTACACGCACATCGAGCGACCGCCACCCGTTGCCTTGCGACCAACGAGTACCGATCGCCGACGATCTTCAGTGCCGATGTAGATGCATAACCTCGGTTGAACAGCCACGCCAAATCACTCGCCGACTCGCGCAACCGAAGGATATTGTCGCCGGCGAAGAGCTGCTCGTCCTCAGGGTGGGGGCCGGGGTGTTTGCGATGATCAGGCACGGAACCATCTGGTGAGTTGCAAGCGGTGCGTCGCCGTAGCACGCAGGACGAATTGGAATGGCGTTTCAACAACTATAACGTACCGAGGATTGCTCAATGAGTCGTGCATTGCTCGTCAAACGTCGTCATCGACGAATAGCCCGTCACATCGAAGCCCCTGGGCACGTTGTAAGCGTCGACATTGTCCTGTAGGCGCGCGAAATCCCAAAGCGGTTGATCGCTACCAACTTGCGCTGCTATTCAATGATGCTCTGGACACGGCGTCCGGTGCTCGACACGAGTGACTCCATAAACGGTTGGTAGAGTCACTCGTGACCGTGTGCGAGATAAAGGCAGCAAGGTACGGCAAGCATCTATCGACGTAGAGAACGTGATACGGCCAACGGATGGATAATCAAGACAGGCACATACTGACCGTCGAATCGCACCCGCTGTTGGATCTGCGAGCATTCGTGACCGTCTTTCCAGACGCACTCGGCAACCTGACCTCCTCGCCCGACTTGATTGATCTCTTATCCTTGGATGCCCAAGCACGGCCACAAAGCAGCGATGAGATTCGATCCGCTGTGCGCGATCTACTGCGTCACGGCGGCTTCAAGCCGACCGGTCGAAGCAAACCAGCATCTGAGTATCTCATCAAGGCGACCGAACAAGGAGTACTGTCACCCATCAACCTTGCCGTGGACGCCTGTAACGTAGCGTCGTTGCACAGCGGGCTGCCAATCAGTGTCGTCGATTTGGACCTGGCCCATGAACCGTTCCGCGTTGGCATCGCACCGCCAGAATCTTTCTACGTGTTCAATCCGTCCAGCCAGACGATCGATATTGGCCGGCTTTTGTGCTTGTTCGATAACGAGGGGCCGTGTGCGAACGCCGTCAAGGATTCACAGCGGACCAAAACGAACCCGCAGACTCACCGTACGCTGACTTTGATCTGGGGCACGAAGACTTTGTCTGGACGCACGGCAGAAGCAGAAGCGTGGTACCACAAACTGCTGAAAGCACATGACGCCTGCATAGAGCGCGTGGATATGATTGACTGACAGAAGTCCTTGGTATCAGAGGATACGGCATGGTTGCCGTACTTCTCCTCCAGAAGCGGCGCGCAAGCCTTGCGCACCACATGTCGTTTGCCGCGGCCATGCCTTCGGCCCTTTCTACCCGGCAGCTCGCTTGACTTGGCCAAGCAGGTAATCTCGATCCTGAGACAGATGCTGGTATGTCTTGGCAAGCGTAGACGGGTTCTGATGACCGGCCAACACGGCGACGGTTAGTGAATCGACGCCTTTCCGGAGCAAGCGATTCATCCACGTGTGCCGCAGATGATACAGGCAGTACTTCGGAGCGAGAGTCTTGGCGAGTTTTTCTTGCAGTTTTCGGACAGCTTCTCGCCGCAGCTCTGAACCGGTCTTTCTACGACGCCGTCCGCGGTCGGTTCGATCCGGATTTAGTTTTGAGATAAGCGTCCGGATCTCATCATCTGAAATCTGCAGCCCTTTCGACTTCATCACCTCCTTACCCATGCGAGACCGAACGCGGTCAAAGGCATTTTTGACCGAATACTTCGTCCACGGGTTCCCGTAAACGTTACGAAACAGCGGTCCTGTCGGGAATCGGAGCATCCGCCGCTTGGTAATCGCAAGGGCTTCGTCGGTGAGATATACGACACGGACATTGTGAGTTTTCGATTCGCCTTCGGGCATCACCCAACGGTTGTTTTCCAGTTCGACATGTCGAGCCTCAACCTGTAAAGACTCCTGGGGCCGACAGCCCGTTTCCCAAGTGGTTCTTACCAGATCGCCGAATTCTGCGTCGAGTACGAATGAATTCAGTTCGGCAAACTGCTCATCGCTGAGGACGACCTCTCGTTTTCCGGGACGTGGTTTTTCCATGTGGGCGATTGGTGAATGATCAATGTAGCCCAATCTGGCCGCCCAATTCATCGCTCGTTGTGCTGCACGGCAACCGTTGTGTTGGGATCCAGGTCCCCAGGATTGCCGACTATCCAACCACTGCTGGACGTGAAACGGCTTGAGTTGTCCGACAGTCAGGCCACGTGGCATGCTCTGAGCAAAGAGCTGCAGCCGCCAGCGGTACCACTCGTACGTGTCAGGCGCTCGGTGCTTCTGACACCAGTCTAGGAACGCGTCGATGATCGCTACGACCGTGTCGCTTGCGACACGCTGCTCGGCTGGCTGCTGCATCAAGGCATGATAACGCTCAAATGCGGCGGTCCGATCGGGGCCGAGATTATGCTGCTTGCCGGCGATCTGGACGTACCAGAGACCGCGGCTCTTGCGAAAGAAGGGTTTCGGATAGTGCGACATTGCGAACCTCCCAGGCTAAAGAAATCTGGAAGGCGAGCCAGCAGGTTCGCTAATTTGCCGCCAAGGCAGTTTTTCACAGGCAACTTCTCTGACACTTCTCTGACATTTGCCTGTTTAGCCAAAAGTCAGATCGTCGTAAGTTGTTGCCACGTAAAGTGGAGACGAAGGGGCTCGAACCCTCAACCCCCGGCTTGCAAAGCCGGTGCTCTCCCAATTGAGCTACGTCCCCAGGCGCACTTAGCGTAACCCAAAACGCGGTTGCTGTCAGCGG
>NYXM01000076.1 GCA_002685655.1 Planctomycetaceae bacterium | reverse complement strand
TCGCCAACGAGGACTGACCAGCAACAATTAATCGACGCCCTGGAAAACTACCTAAGTCTCGCCATTTAAGCAGACGAATATCTGCGAAAGTTCAGGTACTTGTAGTCGCCCTTAATGCGAAGGCGTTCGCCGGCCGCGAGGAACGTCAACGAACCAAAACGGACTCGATCCAGTTGAATGGCCAGCGCGTAGAGGTCGGCCATCAAACGCCATTCGGTCGTGAGGTCGTCCAGCTTCATGTCGATGCCCTGGCCACCGGGATCTGCCAGTCCACCATGGGCAATTTGCGATCGACGTGGAAGCGAGGGTGCGCCTTTGGGGCGCGCTTTCATCTCGTAGGCACGCTGTTCGAACTCGCGGATCCGGTCGAGGTGATCGGCAACGCGGGCCTTGGAAGCAGCACCGAGCGGCGAATTTGTGCCGGTGTAGAACTTATACTGATCGACTACGGAATCGAGCACACTGCGACGCAGTCGCCGGCTCCGAACGTCGGTGTCGCGACCGGCTACGCCAATCATACCAAACACGCGGTCGAACAGATCGCGCGGCTTCTCTTGCATCGTCGAGGCAACCGTGCCGTCGGGGTTATAGCTGTGGACGTACCGGCTGACGCGACTACGCCGAAAGAACGTACCTCCGATCAGTGTGGGAACCATGCCCTTTGGCAACCCATCAGGATGGTAGGTCTTGCGGACGACCTGGTCGATCGAAGGACCACCGGCTTTAGCTTCACCATCGGGCGGTTCGGCAGTAAACGCACCGGATGCTCCGTCGAAGTGAGCGTTGATCCCGGATTCGTCACAACGAACCTGGTCGACGTTCCGCATGACCAACAGCTTGTCGCTGAGTGGTTTGAGCGGTTCGAGGACATCGTTAAAACCTTCCGTCTGCAAAGGGGCGGGAATCCCGAGTCCGAAGAAGACATTGAACGCGCGCACAGGAACCGTTTCTTGCAACGCCGCCGTGGCGGTGGTGACCAACATCTCTTCCAGGAGTGGCAACCCGATGGTAACGCTACCAAGTCCTTTGAGCACCATGCGGCGGTCTATTCTTGGTCGTTTCATGAGATCTTCTCCGAATTGACTTATCACTCTTCTGTTCGTGTCATCTGTACCAGATCGCTCATCACGATGGCGGTGATCAGGCTGGCGTAAGTCCCGCCTTCTTTCTGCGCAGCCTTATGGATGTCATTGACAATCCGTACATCGGCCGCGACCAGCGGTCGTCCCAGCGAAAACTGCGTCAGCTTCCAGGTGATGCTCTGGCGGACGCGGCCGCTACGGGCCAGCAAATCCATTAATTCTGCCGTGGAAGCATAGGAAACGGGCCGGGCAGTACCGGGAAAGAGAATCTCTCCGTCTTCGCGTAATCTGTTTCCGTGCTTGTCCACGTCGTGATAAGCCCCCGAGCCGTCGAATTTCTCCAGGCCGAAGGCGAGCGGCTCGAACTTCAGGTGGCACCCGCCACACGCCTTGTTTCCGATTCGTCCTTCGGCGACACCACGTTGCGTCAGACCGGGTTTCGATGGGGTCGGTGTCGAATCGACACCGGGCGGTGGATCCTTGACCACACCGCGGAGCAGATCGTGAAGTACGAACAGTCCCCGCGTCACCATAGACGCCTCGTCGCCGCCAATGGTCAACACGCTACCCTGAGTCAGCAGTCCACCACGACTGGGTATCGCGGAAAGGTCGTGGCGCTTCCATTTGTCGACGGGTCCGCTACTCGAAAGCTGGAGGCCGTAGTGCTTGGCCAGACGCGGTGTAACGTGAGTCACCTGTGCGTTGAACAAATCTGCGAGTGGTCGTTTCTGCTCCCAGACAACATCTTGAAAAAATGCCAGCGTTTCTTCGCGCATGTCACCAGCCAGCTTGACGTCCCAGTTCGGGAACTTGTCTGGGTCTGGTCGCAGGTTGTCAAGTCGGCCCAGGTTCAGCCACTGGAAGATGAACTGCTTCGACCGACTTATCGCCCGCGGATCCTCGAGCATTCGTTCGACTTGACGGCCAGTACCGCTGCGATCGAGTTCCCCTGCATCGGCCGCGCGGATGAGTTCCTTGTCCGGCGGCCCACCCCAGATGATATAACTGAGCCTCGACGCGAGTTCGTATTCGCCAATCGGCCAAGCCGTTCCGTCGCCCCGTTGGTTCTCCATGCGATAGATGAACCGTGGCGACTGCAACATCGCCTCGATGATGTATCCAACTGCCTGTTTGAAATCACCTCCGGCACTGGCGACCGTTGTCGAGATACCACGATAGACAACGACTTCGCTCTCTTCGAGCGGCCCGCGCAGCAGCCACTTGCCCATCTTGGCGATGAGCCCGCGCATGCTGTCGTCGGTCAGTTTCTTACTCTTGGAAAACTGCCGTGCAAATGTCTGTACGTCCATGCGGCTCACGACGACCTCGGCCAAATCCGCGTAAGCTTCCACATGCTTCAGATCGACGTTCAGGTTATAGGCTGTGTTGCGGAAGCCATCGGCACGCAGATCTCGCGGAAGAATTTCGCGTGCCAGCTGATCGATATTGACACCGACGGCACAACGAACGGTCTCAATGTACTCATTAACTGTGAGCCGTCTTACCCAATTCTTAGCAACTCGACTATCGTGGGCATACACCGCCGGATCGATCGTATCCAACGACCAGGTCGCGCCAGAATTGATCCAATCTCGCAATACGGCTTTTTCCTGTGTCGACAACGGCGAACGATCTTTGGGCATCTCGTCCGTTTCGACGGATTCCCAAAGCAGACTCTCCGCTACCTTTTCGGGCATAACCGCTTTGCCACTTTCGCCACCAGCCAGCGCCGCGGTTTTCTTCGACAAGTCCAAACCACCTTCCTTCGATGCCGAATCGTGGCACTCGAGGCAGTGCTGGGCCAGCACCGGGGCGACCTGCAGCTCGAAGTGGCGGGCCTTTGAATCGTTTTGTGTCAACAGCAGCGTCTGGGCGTTGGCACCGGCTTTGAAATTCTGTTCGACTTCCTTGGGCATTAAGTCTCGGTTGTACACAGCCACCAAATGGTAACTGCCTAACCACTGGCGATCTCTGGAATGTTCGTTGCCAATCGCCAGCCGAAACGAACCGTCCCAGTTGGACGTGCCGCCGGAAATCCTCCCTTCTGCGCGTTGCTTGCCATTGAGATAGATCCGGGTTCGACCCGCGCGATCTCGTGTGTAGACCACGTGCATCAGTTTTGTGGTTAGGCTCTTGTTCGACGAACCCAGTGAAGGGATCCCGTTTTTACTGGTCTCGGTTGTTCGAAATCGCACGTCGAACTTGTCGCCATCTTGGCCAAGCGTGAAGTTGCGTTCACTGCCATTCTTGGAAAGCGTGACGATCCGTGCCGGACCCGTCTGATTGGATTTTGCCGGGCGAACCCACGCTTCGATCGTGATTTCGCCAGACCGACGGATCGACTGGATGATCTTTGCCGCCGGACGTTCGGATCGAATCAACGTCTGGCCACGGACCTCCAGCGAACCTTTGGAACGTCGAACGGACTTTATGTTTTCGATCCGTAAGTGAACTGGATCGCCCACACCCGATTGATCCTTTACGACCGAGCCATCGGCCGAGCGGAAATCGTAGAGTGCCTGCAGGCCGCTTCGTGTGCGAGCCGAACCGGTCTCTGCATCAGCCGCGTAGGTCGAGGGCAGTTCATTAACGCCCATGAACGAACCAGACATCATCGCGGCTGCCACGAGCCCGACCGACCTGAGCCAACTAACGACTTTCATTTGCAACACCTCGAGCCGCTCGATGCGATACGTCCAAAACGCGCAGCAGACAACGCCAAATTGTAGTCAAACGCTTCAACCCGGGCTATAAATCGTCAATAGCCTCTCGTGAAATCTCGATGGTCGCACTGCATCTCACTGCAGCAGAATCGCGACATAGCGCTACGCCGCTGATAGAAAAGGCACTCTTCGTCGTTTGTCAACAGGAATGGCAGGTCACCAATTCCGCAATTATGCCAAGACTTCGTCGACAACTCGCCCGTAAACGTCCGTCAAACGGAAATCGCGACCGGCGTATCGGCTGGTGAGCTTCGTGTGATCGAGTCCCAGGATGTGCAGCAGTGTGGCGTGCAGGTCGTGGGTGTGAATACGGTCTGTGACGGCCGCGTAACCGAGTTCGTCGGTTTCTCCGAACTTGAATCCACCTTTCACTCCGCCGCCAGCGAGGAACATCGTGAATCCGTTAATGTTGTGATCGCGACCGTCTTTCTTGCTGCTATCGGGCGTGCGACCGAATTCGCCACCCCACAAGACAATGGTGTCTTCCAGCATTCCCCGCCTTTTGAGGTCGGCCAGTAAACCGGCGATGGGAAGCTCGGTAGCTGCAGCGCGTGCACCGTGGCCCGATTTCAACTTGGTATGCTGATCCCAGAACTCATCACAGAGTTCAATGTAACGAACTCCGGCTTCGGCAAATCGTCGGGCCAACAGACACTGGCGCCCGAAATTGTCGCTCTTTTTACCCTCGCCAATGCCGTACATCTCCAGTGTGCCGGCAGTTTCCTGCGAAAGGTCCATCGCGTGCGGCATATCGGCTTGCATACGAAAGGCCAGTTCCGCCGATTCAATGACTCCCTCTAGCTGCGAGTCGTTCTGGTCTCGATCAGCGAACTCTCGATTCAACGACTGCGCAAAATCGAGCTGCGCGCGCTGTTGTCGTGGACTGAGATAGGGGTTCTTGATGTTGCCAACCTTGGCGTCGGCGATGGGCGTCTTGATGTCCCCGATGGCCGTACCCTGATAGACGGCCGGCAAAAACGCAGTTCCGTAGTTCCACGCACCGCCGTTGATCACTGGCGGCGACATGGTGATAAAACCCGGTAGATTCTGATTCTCCGTTCCCAGGCCATACAGGATCCAAGCTCCCATCGAAGGTCGGGCGAATACGAAGTTCCCCGTGTGCAGATGAAGCATCGCGGGCGTGTGATTGCCGATATCGGTGTGCATACCAGATAACACGCAGAGTTCGTCGGCATGTTTGGCGATGTTCGGTAACAAGTCGGATACCCACAGCCCGCTTTCTCCTCGCTGCTTCCAACTCCACGGCGACGCGACCAACTTGCGGTTCTTTGACTTGCCGACCTTGCCTCCCAATTCGTTGAGTTGGGGCTTATAGTCGAACGTGTCCATGTGCGCCGGCGCGCCACGCATATGCAAGAAGATGATACGTTTGGCGCGAGGCTCGAAGTGAGGCGTCTTGGGCGCCAAGGGGCTGTCATAATCGGCACGCGCTTCTTGACATAGACCCGCAAGTGCCAGGGATCCGATGCCGCAGGCACTTGAGGTAAGCATTTGGCGGCGGGAGATTCGCAGTGGATTGTTCATAGCGCTCACTAGTCAAGATAACGGGATTCCGAAGTATTGAATAATGCGTGGCAAAACGTAGTCCAATTGGCAAGTTCGCGATCTTGGACATCCGTCTGTCCATTGTCTCTTTGTTGTTCCAAACGCTTCAAAAAGGCGAGCGACTGGGCCACCTCGTCATCCTTGGGGAATCGGTTCAAACACCGCAGAAAAGCCAGTTCGACCCGTGAAGAAGGCTCGGACTCGACTTTCAAAACGCTGTCGGCCAGACTTTCCGCCTGTTCGACAACAAAGGGGCTATTCATGAGGAACAACGATTGTGCCGGCACGTTCGTCGCCATTCTCTGTCCCTGAGGATTACTGGGCTCGGGAAAGTCAAACGTTCCCAGTAGCTCGGGTATGATGCCCCGCAAGATCGGCAAGTACACGCTGCGGTGCGGGAACGGCGCCTCGAGCGGGGCGGTGTTAATCCCTCGACCAACCTCGCCATGGCCGACCTCCGCCACGGGGGAGGCAACGGGTCTTTCCAGATCCAGCCTGCCGCCGGCCGCCAACATCGAGTCGCGCAAGGCCTCCGCATCCAATCGGCGGCGGCTCATTCGCCAATAGTATTCGTTGCCGGGATCCTTGGCGAAATTCTCCGCGTGGTTGTCGGCGGCCAGTTGATACGTGCGGGAAAGAACAAGCCGTCGGACCAGTTTTTTTAGCGACCACTTTTCTTCCCGAAACTGCGTCGCCAGGTAGTCGAGCAATTCGGGGTGCGTTGGCTTCATCCCGTTGGCTCCAAAGTTGTCTACCGTGGCGACGATACCTCGGCCGAAGAGGTGCTGCCAAATCCGATTGACGGCAACCCGTGCCGTGAGCGGGTTATCGACATGCGTGAGCCAATCTGCGAACTGCAACCGCCCGCTCTGTTGCTCGTCAATCTTCGCGACTTCGATATCGACACAGGAAAGAAAACCACGGGAAACGGTTTCGCCCAGTTGGGCTCGGTCGCCGCGAATATGGATCTTAGTGTCGTCAATGCGCTTAGCCTCTCGCACACCGATGGCGTATTCGATGTCGTCGACGGGCTTGCTCTTGTTCAGTTCCTTCAGCTCCGTTTTCAACTGTTGAAGTTCGCGCTGCGCTGCTTCCAGAGCCGTCACTTCGTCCAGGAACTTGCTGTCTTGCTCGTTGATCTGCGAATCAGCTGAATTTGGCTTCTCCTGGTCAGGCAGCGCATCATTGGCCTTCGTTTGCGTTGCCTCCCTCAGTTTCTTGCTGCGGTTCCGCCAGTCCTTGGGGAGCTTCTTCTGCAGTGCCTGGACGGTCTTGTTGACGGTGCCCGTTTTCTTGTTGATCTTGGCGACCTGTGTCTGATGGTCTTTGTGTCTCTCGATCAGCTGCTCAACGTTCTCGCCCAATGCCAACAGTTCATTGACAGCTTTGTCAGCTCCCTGCTTCTTGGCACTGCCATACAGCGTTTGCGTGCTGCGGAAGATACCCGCCAACGCATAATAATCGGCCGTCGGAATGGGATCGAACTTGTGGTCGTGACAGCGTGCACAACCGACTGCCAATCCGAGAACGGCTTTTCCCGTCACATCAATCTGATCGTCAACGATATCCATCTGCAAGTTGCCGCCGTTGAGCGACTTCGTGCCTACCGCCAAGAAACCGGTCGCGATTTGCAAACGATCGTGGTCCGTAGCGTTTTGAGCGGGCAGCAAGTCACCGGCAATCTGCTCGCGGAGGAACTGATCGAAGGGCATATCGGCGTTGATTGCATCGATCACATAGTTGCGATAGCGCCAAGCATGCGGCATCAATACATCCCGACTACCACCGACCGACTCCGCGTAGCGGGCGATGTCCAGCCAATACCGTCCCCAACGTTCACCAAACTGCGGCGATTCCAACAGCCGGTCGACCAATTCGCCGAGCGCCTGTTGCGAATGATCTTGTTCAAAATCGCGAATCGCCTGGGGCGAGGGCGGTAAGCCAATCAGATCGAAATAGATGCGCCGCAGTAGTGTAAGCGGGGACGCCTCACCGACCACCTTCAGTCCTTTCTGTTCGTGAAGTGCCAGAACGAAGTGGTCGATGTCGTCGCGCGGCCAGTCGGCCTGAGCGACAGCCGGTGGCTGGGGATCCTGAATCGGCTGGAGCGACCAGAGCTCATCCGCGGCAATGGCGACCGGGCCGGCTAGTTCCAACGTCATGCCACCTTCGCGCGAGTCCTCCGCGCCACGCTTGATCCAATTGCGAAAATCCGCGATCACCTCAGGCGGCAACTTGCCATCGGGAGGCATTTCTGTCTTCTTGAATTCCAGGGCGTCCAACAGCAGGCTCTTCCGCGGCTCGCCAGGCACGACTGCTGGTCCGTTCTCTCCCCCCTTCCGAATCGCAGTCCGCGTGTCGAGCAACAAGCCGCCTTCCATTTCTCCGCCTTCAGCCGAATGGCACTCGTAGCAGTGCTCGACTAACACCGGCCGGATCTTCTTCTCAAAAAACTCAAGGTCGCCGGCCGCGGGCTGATTCGCCTGAACCAGTGTCACGACTGGCGATAGCAGAGAGGAAGTGAAACCAAACAGAATCAAGAGGAGCGAACCACGCATAGGGACTCGTCGTGTAGAAAGGAGTCTTGAGGAAGGACGTGAGGTGGGGATGCGACGACTTTGCGCCGTTAAGCGTCCTTCTGAGAATTATCGGCGATCAACGCTGAGTTTGCAAGTCAAACGCTGGCACGCATGGAGCGGTTTCCATCGTCGGAACTGCGTCGCTGACGCTCCTTGTAACCGGCCTACGCGAGAATCAACCGGCTGCTAACTGAGATCGGCAAGCAATCATGCTTTGACAGTCAGCCCCACCTCGCCGATCGCTGCCCGACCCGACTTACGGAAAGGTCGCGGCATCGGCTGTGCAATACCTTTCTCATCGATCGTGCGACACCGCAGCGTGTACTGGCCAGCGGGCAAACCGGGCAGCAATGCTGCCCAGTGGGCTCTCGTCAGCCGCATCGGCCAGCTCTTCGGCTGCCCCGTCTGCGGGTCGAACCCGTGTGTCGGGGAGGGGATGCGATTGTTTGCAATGTCTCCGCCCCAGTTCTTCGATGGTGGGATAATCTCGGCATCACGCCAAGGTGCAGTCATGAAATAACTGTCGTCGGCGGGCAGTGCCTCGTCGTCGTTATGAATCCAGACCTGGACCTTCTTCAGACCCGCGATGCCAACCTGGGCATAACCGGTCAAGGCAATGGGTTGATCGGGTTTGACCGTGTCGGGAACCGAGATTGGATCGCAAAAGGTCTTCAACGGACTGTCGACGTCGTTGCTCTTCTCGCCATAGGTGTCGTTGGATTGCCACTTGTTCGACAGAACGACATGCGACAGCCATTTGATACTCTTGAAACCGTACGCCTCCGGAACGACGATCCGAACGGGAGCACCTCGTTCGCCCGTCAGCCAATGGCCGTTGAGTTTGTAGCAGAGAATAACTGGAGGCAGGTCGTACAGGTCTTCGAGCACACGATTAACCGGCATCGAACTACGAAACATCTGTTTCGGGTCGTCGTTGTGATACCCGTAATAGAACACGCGCCGCAGAGCCGGGCTGGGCTGAGTCAGCCAGAGCACTTCGCGCAACGGCACACCTTCCCAGATCCCATTGCCCAGCGGGCGACCTATGTTGAGGCAGGTCATCACTTTGGGAAATCGAACCGCGTGCTTCCCGGCTAGTTGCATCAGGTCCTCGAACGTGAAGGCCGTGTTCTTCTCCTTCGTCAGCGGGCTGCGTAGCCGGGCGCTGTTATCCGGATCGTCGACGACTTCGAGTTTCCAGGTGTCGCGCGTCATGCCGACTTCCTTGAGTTTGGCCTCGTCGTGGGAATACGGTTTTGGAGTGCCTCGCGAGACGTCTCGGAAGTCGTCTTGTTTCGTCAGCCAGGTTTCGAGGCCGTCGACGACCTTCTGCAACGCGGGGCTACGTTCGCCACCTCGGGCAAGCAGCGGCAGCGCGCTCATCGCGGCCACACCGGCCGCGCCGCAACGGAGGAAGAAACGTCGAGTGAGACTTGCGTGTTCAGCGAGGAAAGCGGCGAGATCGGAATTCATCGTGCGTGGCCTCACAAGGGGTTGCGCGGGCAACAGTTCGTCGGTATCGTCTGAGTACCCATGTTATACCCGCAATTGAATTGCGGAGAACAGTAGCCGGCACAACCGAGAACTGCCGAAACTCACTCTCGACGGCCGGCACATAGACAACGACATATTGAGTGTGTTTTATGCGAGGCACACGATGAACAGGATTGGCTCTGTCTGATAACTCATGGTCTCGTTTATGCAGTTTGATGAACTATCTACTTGCGGTACCGAACAAACCAAATCAATGCTGAAGGCGTTGCACATCTCGGGATTGTCGCACGCCTTCAGCGTGCAACTGTCTTCCATTCCCATTACCCAGGGTGGCGCGGCTGTGCCGCTGACCCTGGGCTACGATGTGTAACGCCTTCGGCGTTGGATCGTGCGAGCGCGCTAAACACGCGCTGCGCTTGGTTCCGGCCTACTCGCTCACTCCTGGCCGATCAACGCATCACCGTACCCAAATAGGGCCGGTTGGCCACCGGTATGCACAAACACCACATTGCCAGAGATTTCTTGCTGGTCGACCAGATGAAACAACCCCGCCATCGTTTTGGCAGTATAGACGGGATCGAGAAACAACCCTTCGCATTGGGCTGTCAATTGAAGAGCCTTGACGGTCTCGTCATTGAGTTGACCGTAGCCCGGTGCCAAGGAGACATCCGTTAGGCGAATATCGTCTGGTTCGATGCCCGGATCGAGCCCAAGCATACTCGTTAGTTTCTTGGTGTGTCCGGCAATTCGTCGTCTCTGAGATTGAGCGTCACGCCGAGGGCAGACACCAGTTACGCCAATCTGGCTGCCCAAAGAACGTAACCCAAACAGGATTCCGGCATGGGTGGCACCACTTCCCGATGTGACCACAAGATGGTCTATTCGAAGTGACTGTCGGTCTAGTTGAGTCAACAGTTCAACGGCAGCATCGATATACCCCAATGCGCCCAAAGGATCGTGCCCGGCACCAAGCGGGATGATATATGGTCTCGAACCGCCTTGACGAAGTTGCTCGGCAATCTCACTTAGATTGGCGTCGGCCCCATCCTCGTCTTCTCCAGCTGGATAGGAATGCAGCTTCGCGCCGAGAATCCGGCTCAGTAACACGTTGCCGGAAGATCGGTGCAGAGCATCGACACCGGGTACACGTTCCTCCAACTGTATATGGCACTCCATCCCTAACCGTCGAGCCGCGGCCGCGGCCGCGCGGACGAAATTGGATTGGATCGCCCCGGTAATGAGTACCGTATCGGCTTCTTCCTTCAGCGCCTGGCCAAAATAGAACTCCAACTGACGAACCTTGTTGCCGCCGAAACCCAATCCCGTACAGTCGTCTCGCTTGACGAAGAGCGAGACCCCGTCCAAATGCTGAGATAGTCTCTCCATCGACTCCAGAGGTGTCGGCAGATGCGCAAGTCGGCAACGTGGAAATGCCTCGAGTCGCTTGAGGACGCGAGGACCGTTAACATCGAAGTCATTCATCACGAGACCTTACCCCTGGTGATCACAAGTGGTCAGTTTACCTCGGCCACTGTCCGTGTCAAAAGCCGCCGACTTTACGCGCATTGCAGAAAACCGATGAGTACTCGAGACGAAGTCCAGATGGAGCATGACGGCAGGGCCTTTGTGACCAAGCGCGTGTCGACAGTCATTCTGTTATAAGAAAGGAAACTTTCGTTCGGCGAACGGACGGTTGGCGAGTACACTCGTGTTCCGGAGTTTCCGCTCGCATCACCATTTTCGACTAAAGAGACCATATGGATTCAGAAAGAGAATCTTCCCACAAGTCAATATTGATAACTGGCTCGTCGACCGGCATTGGCCAGGCGTGCGCGATTGCCTTGCATGACAAGGGCATTCGCGTCTTTGCCGGCGTGCGGCGTCACGAGGATGGCGAGGCATTGGTTGAGAAGACTTCCACTGCTTTGATTCCGCTGCTTCTTGATGTGACCGACGAACAGGCGATCAAAGTGGCAGTGCAGCACATCACTGAAGCGACTGGGGAAGACGGCTTGAGCGGGCTGGTCAACAACGCAGGCATTACAATCGCCTTCCCGCTGGAATTCCTTCCCATGGACGCGCTGCGAAGGCAAATGGAAGTCAACGTCATCGGTCCGGCAGCGGTCACGCAGGCAATGTTGCCTCTGATCCGCAGGGGCCAGGGACGCATTGTTAACGTGAGTTCAGTAAGCGGTCTCGTCGCGGCACCATACATCGGTGCCTATGCGGCGTCGAAGCACGCACTTGAAGCCATGAGCGATTCGCTCCGCGTCGAGCTACGCAACTTCAACGTGCCTGTCTCGCTTGTCGAACCAGCGGACGTAGCAACTCCGATTTGGGAGAAGTCGCGCCAAGCAGCCAATGACTTGCGAGATGAGATGCTGGACGAAAACGATCCCGACACCGTATTGGAAGAGGTTCGCGAGGCCTACGCAGAAGATATCGCTGCGATGCGTGAAGCAACTAGCAAGAGCGAGGCGAACGCGATTCCCGTCAGCCGTGTCGTGAAGGCGATCGAGCACGCACTGCTTTCTCGTCGGCCAAAGACTCGGTATCCCGTTGGCGGCAAGACTTGGAGTGTGAAGCTTGCCTTGCGATACTTGCCAGACAGGCTTCGTGATCGAGTTGTTGCGAATAGCCTGGGTATGAAGTGAACCGCTTCCAACTTGAATCAGACAACACGACTGCATACAAACGCACACGGCGGCAAGGTTTATATCAGTGACGAACGAATCCCAGGTACAGATCGCTGTGATCACGGGGGCTACTGGTGGGCTAGGGACGCAGTTCTGCTGGCAGTTGGCCGAGCAAGGCTACCACTTGCTGATTATCGATCGCGAGCAACAGGCCCTCGATAAACTAGCGGAGGAGATCGCAAGCAAGTTCGATGTCGCTGTTGACACGCAGTGCGTGAATTTAGTCGACGAAGCAGCGGTCAAGCCATTGGCACAACATCTAGAGTCACTTCCTGGGTTATCGTTGCTTGTGAACAATGCCGGCTTTGGTCAGTCGAAGTACTTCGTCGACATCGATGTCGAAAACCACGTCGATATGGTCAACCTGCACGTCCACACGCCGGTCCGCCTCTGCCACGCCGTCCTACCTGGCATGATCCAACGCGATCGTGGAGCCATCATCAATGTCGCGTCGCTCTCCGCCTGGACTCCCTGCGCTGGCGTTGTGCAGTACTCGGCGACCAAGCAATACCTGGTCGCATTCTCTGAGGGAGTGAAGGAAGAGCTGAAGGGGACTCAGGTTAAGATTCAAGCTCTGTGTCCAGCGTTTGTAAAGACCGGCTTCTTCGACACCGAAATAATGGGTAGTTTCAACGAGAAGCATGTGCCCAGATGGCTATGGATCAAGCCGGATGAAGTGGTGCGCTGCTCGCTGAAGCGACTCCATCAAGTGATCGTCATTCCAGGTCTGGCCTGTCGCATTCTCGGTCGACTCATGCGTATGCCGGCTGCTCAACCAATCGTCCGTCGCCTCGCAACGAACAAGCGGCTAACCAGAGAGTGACAAATCGACAAGTGATCAGGCTTTGTGCCATTCTTGAGCTGGAACTGCGCTTCGCTTGTTCCAGCCTACAACTACTTCATTGCCTTCCAACAACGACACATCGCAGCGAATAGAACACAAGCACCATGACCGACGACGATAAATCCAATAAATCGAATTCCATCGACCAGCGTTCTTCGAGCGACGAGGATTCGCGACTCCACAATCAACATAAGCCAACGATCATTCTGCTTAGCTCTACCGTCTTAATGCTCGTTTGGAAGTACTTTGGCACGGTCGAGTTCTACACAGATGTTCTTGCGGATCGTTGTAACTTTGGCAGTCCAGAATCCATGTCGGCGATTTATCAATTTGTCAGTTGTCTGGTTTTGCTGGGAGTGATACCAGGATTGATCGTGAAACTCGTGTTTCGTGAACGGCTCGCAGACTATGGCCTTCAGGTCGGACGTCGACTGTACACAATTCGCTCGATCTTGGTGACCGTACCGATATTTGTGATCGCTGGTTTTATCGCCTCGACGGACCCAGGTGTTCGTGAAGCGTTTCCCATCAACAAGCAAGCCGGAGTTTCGACGCCATTTTTGCTGCACGTGTGCACCTACGTCTTGTACTACGTTGGCTGGGAATTCCACTTCCGTGGGTTTCTTCAATTCGGCTTGTCCGATTCGATGGGTCGCACGGGTGCCGTGCTGATTCAAGTGATGGCATCCTCGTTGCTGCACATCGGGCAACCATGGACCGAAAGCATGGCCGCCATTGGTGCGGGACTCTTCTGGGGTTGGTTGGCGTATCGAACGAATTCCATCGCCTCTGGGCTGATGCAGCATATCGCCATCGGCGTGACCGTCGACGCGGTCATCGTGTTTTCATAGTCGCGTCATCGAGGCTGCTAGGCTTCGGCCGGTTTTTCCCCACATTCCATGGCTGCAAAGGCAGCCTTTGCGCCCTCGGCCATCTCTTCGGGCGACGGGTCCTCTTTGTGGGTGGCGATGCCCCAATGGTGGCCGAAAGGATCGGCGACCTTGCCGAAGCGGTCGCCCCAGAACATGTCGTCGATCGGTGCAAGTACCTGGCAACCGGCGGCGACGGCTTGATTGAACACGGCATCCGCATCCTCGACGTACAGGTGCATCGTCGCCGAGCAGCCGCCCAAGGTGAGTGGCGACTTCATGTTCCACTGCGGATTCTCGTCACTCAGCATCAGCATCGAATCGCCGATGGCTAACTCGGCGTGCATCGTGCTGTTGCCGTCGGGGCCTGGCATTCGTGACACCAATTCGGCACCAAACGCTTTGGTATAGAACTCAATCGCCTCGACCGAATTCGAGACAATCAGGTAGGCGCTGAGAGAATTGAAGCGATCAGGGATCGGTTTGACGTCTGACATGACAGTTACCTCGTTGTGGGTTCAAGAAAACAGTTTCTACGTATTGCTAAACCGCCACACAATTCGATGGCGAGCGTTCTTTGGCCGAAAAATGCGGTCCCCGGGCTTGGGGAACTGCGAGAAGTCGTATATGAAATGAGGCTAAGCGGGATTTGCAAATGATTGCTCAGTCGACTTGAAGTAATAGGCTGAGAAATCCAGAGATCCTGAATTGCAAACCACGCATTCGTTTCTAAGCATTGCTTAGGAAGCCCATGACTGAACCGAACATTGTACAAATTCTGACGGACCTGGAAACGGGTGCACTGCTCAGTTCGGAAGATCGCAGCGTCAGCGGGTCCTTGGACTGGCTGGCTGCCGCTACGCGCGATGAAATCGCGAGCTTACTCGCCGAACTGGCCACACGGGACTTTGTGAGCGGGGACAAGCCGCGCGACGCTGGGCTAGCGTCAATCTGCCATCAGTTGGCTCTCAGAGTCCGACGCCAAAGTTCACCTGGCGACGCGGATCGGATTCCGGCCACCGAGTTGGCCGCCATGAAGGCCGTCTATGACCGCCTGCCATCCGACTATCGGTCGCGGGCCTACCTTCTGCAGATTCTGGCGACAGCCCGCGATCCTGATTCACTGAGGGCGTTGGCCGAGTGGTTTGTATCGGCGCCGCTGACAGGATCGGAAGACACGGCGATCGCACTGGGTCCGCTGATGCAATTCAAGGACTACGATCCTGCAGCTCTATTCCCCAGGTTGTTGGATGCGATTGCGCAACCAGTGACGGCAGCGGCCGTGATGGATCTGTCGAATTTTGTAACGCGCCAGCAGCTGGTCGACGCGCACCCGGCTGCCGAGCGTGGCACAATGCTGATCGGGCTGCTCGGACAGTTGGCACAGCAACTGGGAGTCATCGAGGAACTTCGTGATCAGCCTGCCGAGTCCTCGGAGATGTTAGCCCAGCGAGTGGAAGATGGGGTTGCATTGGCGGTGGCACTGTGCGATGCGTTGGCACTGATCGGCAACAAGGAAGCCGTTGGCAAGCTGTACCAGGCGATGGAACTCTCGCACCGGCGACTTCGTACAGAAGCAGCAGCGGCACTCGCCAGACTCGGCGAAGAGGCCGGCGAACAGGCGCTGCTGGAACTCGTGACTGAACCCGTCGCGCGGTTGCGCGTATTGGCGTATGCCGAAGAGCTAGACCTGCTCGACAAGATTGAACCGGATCAGAGGAACGCCGCGGCGCGGGCCGAATCAGAATTGGCACTCTGGTTGGCTCAACCCGCCCAATTAGGAATTCCACCCACCAGCCTGGAGATAATCGACGACCGGAATCAGTATTGGCCCGGATACGATGAACCTGTCGACTGTTTCTTGCTGCGGTTTCACTATCAGTTTGGGGATGCCGAATACGCGAACATCGCGATTGTGGGACCGGTGACCCATGCCTTTGCGGCAAATCTGGATGACATCCCACATTCCGATATCTATGCCGCCTTCGCAGGCTGGCAGGCTCAACACGAAGACATTTTTGAAGTCGATCTAGCGGATTGGGACGAAGGGCTGGTGTACGAGGCCGAGCGGTTAGAACGGTTACTTCACGACGCCGGCTATGATGCCATCCAGATGATCCGACTCGGTTTCTTCTTGGGCGAAAAAGCGCTTGTCGCCCGCGCTACCAAAAGCGGGCAAGCGTGCATCGCGGTGGCCGATGTGCATGACGTGTTTTCCTATCGCGCGGAATCGGGTCCGCGCGCGATTGGCGCCAATGAAGCGTACGCCATCTACAAGGGACGCAAGTTGCTGAGGTCGTTTAATCCCTGACACAGGCGACTCTCTCCAAGTTACGAGATGGCGCGGCGTGCTAGTTCCACAGCACCTTGAACCGGCTGTTCGACCAGCGTGATCTCCTCAGTGAGATAATCTTGACCAGCCAACGACGCCTCCAGGCATTTGCGCATCAGCGAGCTGTTGCAAAGCACACCTCCAGCGATTGCCAGCGGAAATCTGCGCGGTGACAAATTCAGTTGGCTGCACGCGGCAGTCACTAAACGAGCTAGATCCGCGGCGGCATCGCTGGCAATCTGCGTGGCCACGTCGTCACCCTCTTCGGCGGCCACCGTAACCAGGGGTGCCAATTCTGCCAGTGCAGCGCGCCGGGCGGGTTGTCGGCCGTAGAAAAACGTTACGAGCTCGCGCGGTTCGGTCAGGTCGAACCTGCTCAAGAGGCGTGGCAACAAGGTTGTCGCCGGCCCCCGTCCGTCCGCGTGGTGAGTTGCGGCCCGCAGTCCCGCAGCGCCCAGCGCGTGACCGCTCCCCTCGTCGCCAAACAAGTACCCCCATCCCCCGACCCGGATGGTCAGACCTTGGAGATCGCGACCGAAGGCGAACGAGCCCGTGCCGGCGATCAGGGCGACCCCCCAACCGTCGGGCGACCCGCCGGCAAGTACAGCTTCAGCATCGCCTACCAATCGAACGTTGCTCGCCAAGGATCGATCGGCCGCCCATTGCAGCATCGCATCGCGATGCGCGGTTCGCTCCGTGCCTGAAACGGCCAAGCAAGCTGCAGGGAGCAAACCAGGTCCAAGCCCAGCATTGTCGAACGCGGCGTCGATCGCTTGTGCCAACGTTGCGATCGCCTGTGACATGCCCACAACGCCTGGGTTAGACGGTCCAGCCGCGCCTCGGCCGATAGTCTCCACAGCAGCGCCGCTGACGCTACTTAGCCAAGCCACGGTCTTGGTACCGCCACCATCAACGCCAAGAACCAAGTCGTCTAAGTTCATCACATTTCTGCCAATGCACTCCGTGAAGTCAGGCCAAGGGGTACGCTCACCAGGCCACCGAATCAAAGGGGTAGCACAACGTCAAGAATTCTCGAGCGCTCGTCGCAAATGACCACCGCTGCACGCCAACCGCCGTCTGGCGTGGTCAGGCGAGATCCCCAGCTCTTGCGACACCACGGCCACTTTGAGTTCCCCGTCGGATGCTTGAAGTTTCACCTCTGCCGCGTCTTCGGATATCCCGGTTAACATGGCGACAATTCGACGTGTCCGGTCAGTCAGTTTCGTGTTGCTGGCTCGTAAATCAACCATCAGGTTGCCATACGTTTTTCCCAACAACACCATTGCGCCGGTCGTGAGCATATTCAGAACCATCTTGGTGGCCGTGCCGGCCTTCAAACGCGTTGACCCGCTAACAACTTCGGGACCGACGACCGGCGCGATGACCACGTCGCAGAAGTCCGCCAGCGCGGACTCGTCGTTGCAACTAAATCCGATCGTCGCCGCGCCAACTTGACGGGCATATTGCAGACCGCCGATCACATACGGTGTTCGGCCGCTGGTGGCGATGCCGACAAGAACATCAGATTCAGACAAACCCACCTCTGTCAGATCGGTTACTGCGTATTCAGGGTGGTCTTCGGCGCCTTCAATCGAACGTGTGAGTGCGGCGGGGCCACCCGCGATCAGGCCGACGACCAATTCGGGTGGCGAGTTAAACGTAGGCGGGCATTCGCTGGCGTCCAGTACACCCAGGCGACCCGAAGTTCCCGCGCCGATGTAGATCAGGCGACCACCGCCGCGCAGGCGATCGGCGATCATCTCGACTGCCCGCGCGATCGCTGCCGCTTCCTTGCTCACTGCAACGCTGACTTGCGCGTCTTCAGCGTTCATCAGTTGAACGATCTCGAGCGCGGACAACTGATCAAGCTTCTCGGAGGCAGGATTCCGAGATTCGGTTGTAAGTTTGTTGAGCATCGATGCGTGTCTCTGGTATGATCCCATCTCTATTCTAAGCAAGGATCGGAAATGATTGTGGCGCCAGCGGTCATTTTGTTCTTGCTCGAGCAATACTTCGTCAGGCACTCATGCAACTTGACTACAGCCAAATCGGAGGCCTTGACGTTGTCGTCCTCCTTGCCTATCTGGCAGCGACGGTTGCCCTGGGGTTGTGGGTCGGATGGGGGCAACGGAACTTGGACGGTTACCTTCTCGGTGGCCGAAATTTGCCATGGTGGGCAATTTTGGGTTCCATCGTGGCGACGGAGACCAGCACGGCGACATTCCTGAGCGTACCGGGCATCGCCTTCGCGAAGGAAACAGGCGACATGCGTTTCCTGCAACTGTCGCTGGGGTACGTTGTCGGTCGTACCATCATCGTGTTTCTCTTGCTGCCGCAGTTCTTTCGCGGCCAATTGAGTACGGCCTACGAGGTCCTTCACCAACGATTCGGAGGCGCCACTCAACGTACGGCCTCACTCGTGTTCCTGGTGACGCGCAATTTGGGTGATGGTCTGCGACTGTTCCTGACCGCGATGGCGCTCCACGTAGCGACCGGCTGGACGTTACCAGGCTGTGTGTTCGTCATCGGTGTCGCCACGATCGTGTATACGATGATGGGTGGCATGAAGTCCGTCGTCTGGAATGATTGCATTCAACTGTTGGTCTACATGGCGGGAGGAATTGTGGTGGCATTGGTGCTGTTGGACCGAATCCCGGGCGGGTGGAGCCAGTTTCTTGAGTTCGGTTTGGCCCAGGATAAGTTCCGTGTGTTTGATTTCGCGTGGCCTTGGCAAACACCCGACGGGTTTCCCTGGGACGATCCATATACGTTTTGGGCCGGTTTGGTGGGCGGAGCGTTTCTCACACTGGGCACGCATGGCACCGACCAGATGATGGTGCAACGCTACCTGGCCGCGCGGAGCGAACGCGGGGCTGGAACCGCTCTCCTCTTCAGCGGCTTCGTCGTGATGTTGCAGTTCGCGTTGTTTTTGATACTGGGAGTGGGACTCGCTTGTTTCTACGAAGAAGTCCAGCCGAATGTGGTGATCAATCGAAATGATGAAGCCTTGGCGACGTTTGTCGTGCATGAATTGCCTCGCAATGTTGGCTTAGTCGGCTTGCTTCTGGCTGCCATCTTTGCCGCCGCCATGTCGACGTTGTCCAGTTCGTTAAACTCGTCGGCGTCGGCGGTCGTGCATGATTTTCTCAAACATCACGACGGCGACGGGAGCCGCGAACGCCACTTGCTGAATTGGAGTCGCGGATTGACGGTCCTATTCGGCGTCATTCAAATTGCGATCGCGCTGCTGGCCGTGCGGGTGTCTCGCAGCGTGGTTGGCGAAGCGTTGGCGATCGCGGGATTTTCAGCGGGGCTGCTGTTAGGCCTGTTTCTGTTGGGGGTTTGCACCCGACGCGTTGATCAGCGCGCGGCGTTGGTCGGATTGATGGTAGGATTGACTGGCCTGCTGTTCGTCAAATTCGCTTCGCCGCTGGTCGTTTTCATTGTAGGGCCGGAGTTTGGTTGGAATGTTGCCTGGCCCTGGCTTCCTGTGATCGGGAGCGGAATGACGTTTGGTGGCGGCGTGCTGGCCAGCTACGTGGTTCCTGGCAATCAAGAGTCGTCACAACATGAGAACTAGTTAGGAAAGTCAAAGGACCAATGCAATGTCATACTTCGTTCGTTCGTTAGAGCACAGTCCCCGGCTGTTCACTTTGCTATTGATCGGCATGTTGTTTGCCCCGACGACGGCCCGCTCCGAAACTGGTCTGCCGGTCGTCTCGCCCCGCGACGCGGAAATGGACGCGGGCCACTTGGATCGCATTGACCAGGTTGTCTCCCAAGGGTTGGCTCAGAAGAACATGCCGGGCTGTGTCGTCTGCATCGGTCGAAGAGGACGCGTCGTATTTCGTCGTGCCTACGGGTTTCGGCAACTCGAACCAGAAAAGGAACGGATGACCGTCGATACGGTCTTCGACATGGCGTCGATTACCAAGCCGGTGGCAACGGCAACGAGCATCATGCAGTTGATCGAACGTGGTCAAATAAGATTGCGCGACACCGTGGCGAAGCACATTCCAGAATTCGGCCAGAACGGCAAAGCCGAAGTTACCGTGCGCGAACTGCTGTTGCACCAAGGTGGATTGATCCCGGACAACGGTCTGGCCGACTACAGCGACGGCCCGGCAGTTGCGATGGAGAAGATCTTCGCCTTGCCACTGGTTGCGGAACCCGGCACTAAATTCGTTTACACCGATGTTGGTTACATCGTGCTGGCCGAACTGGTGCGGCGCAAAACAGGAAAAACGATTCACGAATTCACACAGGCGAATCTATTCGGCCCGTTGCAGATGATGGAGACGGGCTACTTGCCTCGCGAAGATCTGCGGGCGCGTGCCGCACCGACTGAACAGCGCGAAGGGCGCTGGATGCGCGGCGAGGTACATGACCCTCGCGCCTATCGGCTCGCCGGCGTTGCCGGCCACGCCGGTTTGTTTTCCACAGCCAGTGATCTAGCTGTGTACGCGCAAATGATGCTCGGCCGCGGATCGTACGGCGGCAAGACGATCTTGGGCCCTCACACGGTCGAGATGATGACACGGCCGTACTCGGTATCGAGCGGGCTGCGCGGACTTGGTTGGGATAAGCAGTCAGGGTATTCGTCGAATCGAGGCGAGCAGTTTTCGCCGCGGGCCTTCGGTCATGGCGGGTTTACGGGAACCACGCTGTGGATTGATCCCGATCTAGATCTTTTCGTCATCTTCCTCAGCAACCGACTTCATCCTGATGGCAGAGGTTCGGTGAATCATCTGGCCGGTCGGATTGGCACGATCGCAGCGGGTGCCATTCGCTTGCCGGCGCAGGTGGACCTGCCGGAGACGCGCGGCGGAGCAAATGATAAAGCAGCCAGTGCCAAACCAGGCGATGTCAAGCGCGTCCAGACGAAGGTTCTGTCCGGCATTGATGTCTTACAACGTGATGGGTTCAAGCCGTTGAAGGGGCGCGTCGGCCTGATTGCAAATCACACCAGTCTGGATCGCAATCACACCAGTACGGTTCAGGTTCTGCACGCTGCTCCGCAGGTGGATCTGGCGGCGCTGTTCAGCCCGGAACATGGCTTTTTGGGAACCCTCGACCAACGCATTGTTGACGACGTGAACGACAAGACAACGGGTCTCACGGTCCATAGCCTCTACGGCGCGACCCGACGGCCGACGGCCGAGATGCTGGCCGGCGTTGACACGTTGGTATTTGACATTCAAGACATCGGAGCGCGGTTCTATACGTATGTCTCCACTATGGGCGAGGCGATGAAGGCGGCGGCCGAGCATGACGTGAAATTTGTCGTGCTGGACCGACCCAACCCGATCAACGGCGTCGATGTGGCTGGCCCCGTTCTGGATCACGGTCGCGAATCGTTCGTTGGTTGGCACACCATTGCAGTCCGCCACGGGATGACGGTCGGTGAACTCGCCCGGATGTTCAACGAAGAACTTCAACTTGGCTTGGACTTGCACGTGGTTCCCGTCGAAGGCTGGGAGCGGAGCGATTTTTTTGACGCCACGGGCCTCACTTGGATCAACCCTTCGCCGAATATGCGAAGCCTGAACGAAGCAGTGCTCTACCCGGGCATCGGGCTCCTGGAGACGACAAATCTCTCGGTTGGTCGCGGGACGGACACGCCGTTCGAGGTGGTTGGGGCACCGTGGATCGACGGCCAGGAATTGGCCAGGGAACTCAACCGAGCCGAGTTGCCCGGCGTTCGCTTTGTACCAATTCGCTTTACACCCGATGCCAGCAAGTTCGCCGACGAGGTGTGCGGTGGCGTCAATACGATCGTTGTCGATCGAAAACAGTTTCGGCCGCTGCCGACAGGCCTTGAGATCGCGCTACAACTTCGGCGACTCTATCCGGACACATGGAAAGCCGATGCGTATGCGAGATTGCTCAGCAACGCCCGTACTTTGGATGGTGTGCTGACGTTGCAATCACGACGTGAAATCGAAGCAGGATATCAAGTCGAACTGCGGAAGTTTCTCGATCGCCGAGCCCGTTTTCTGATCTACCCCTAGCGAGGCTGTGCTGAAAACGGAGAACATCTGTCGGACCACGAAGGAATCGCGGACGCCCAACGATGTCGATGACCACATCCACTGATCCGATTCAGTTCGGCCTGGAACACTGTCTGGATGAACCGCCCGCTGCGATGCGAGACGGCAAGTTCGGGTTATTGATGAACCTGGCGTCGGTCGATTCTGATTTCCGCTTCTCCAGCGATGTCCTCGCAGAGCGGTTTCCCCGTCAGTTGGTCGCCCTTTTCTCACCTCAACATGGTCTGTGGGGCGAACAACAGGCGAACATGATCGAATCGCCGCACGCCGTTTACCCGCCGCTGGGCCTTCCCATCTACAGCCTGTACAGCGAAACGCGTCGGCCATTGTCGGAGTGGTTGCAAGGTTTGGATTGTCTGGTGGTCGATCTGCAGGATGTGGGAACGCGCGTCTACACGTTTGCCTGGACGATTTCGATCTGTCTTGAAGCGTGTGCAGAGGCGGAGATACCGTTGGTGGTGCTGGACCGGCCAAATCCGCTTGGTGGGCTCTCGGAAGGACCGCTGCTCGAGTCCGGTTGGGAGACATTCGTTGGACGCGTCACGATTCCAATGCGTCACGGTCTGAGCTTGGGCGAGCTCACGCGATTTGTGAATCAGGAACTGACAATCGGCGCCGACGTCGACGTCGTTAGCGTGCGAGGCTGGGACCGTCAACGATTGTGGCCAGCTGCCGGACGCGCCTGGCTGCCGCCTTCTCCGAATCTGCCCCGGTTTGAATCGACATTGGTCTACCCGGGTCAGGTGTTGCTGGAAGGAACCAATCTCTCCGAAGGACGTGGCACGACTCGACCGTTCGAGGTTGCTGGAGCACCGTTCATCGATCCTTTTCGACTGGCCGATGCAATGTCAGAAATGGCATTGCCCGCGGTCCGATGCGTGCCGACGCGCTTCCGACCCACGTTCGACAAATGGCAGGACCAAGATTGTGGCGGCGTCTCACTTCACGTGCTGGACGCCCTCACATTTCACGACCGTCGCTCTGTTGGCGTGTGTTGGCCGACTCTGGCCGAACCAGCTGGCTTGGTTGCCACCTCCGTACGAATACGAAACGGAGAAGATGCCGATCGACATTCTGTTTGGCAGTGATCGTCTGCGTGATCAGATCGAATCCGGTGGACTTCAGGACGCCGATCACGTGTCCGCGCTCATTGACTTCGATGCGAACGTGTGGCGAAATCGTGTCGCGGGTTGTCTTCTGTACCCTTAGCCGACTGGCGCATACCCTTAGCCGACTGGCGCATCAGCAAGTAGGCCGGTACAAGCGCAGTACATGGTTAGCGGGCTCGCAAGACGCAACGCCGAAGGCGTTACACATCGTAGCCCAGGGTCAGCGGCGCAGCCGCGCCACCCTGGGTAATGGGAATGGAGAACATTTGCACGCTGAAGGCGTGCGACAATCCCGAGATATGCAACACCTTCAGCGTTGATTTAGTTCGTTCGGTGTCTAACCCGGCTTTAGCGCTAGTGGAATGCGTGGGGCGAGGAAGTCGACGAAACAGGACGTCACAGGTGGCGACGAGGCTGGTGAGGATCTGCCAGCAGCGACGTCAGGCCTCAGTCTTGTTGTCGCACGATAGTTTGCTCGCGATGACCGCTGGACAAAATGCACGCTCGGCCCGCTTGTTCGTCGGCAAAGACCGCGTCGCTCGCTCGAAGATGTTCGACCAATTGCCCATATTCTGTTTCGACCTGGCCGCCACGCGAGCCAACGCCTGCGACACGCCGCCACAGTGAATCGGCACGCGCTCTAGAAGAACAGCCTTCGAATGTCCATGCCCGACACAAAGAGCATCAAACCCAGCAGGCACGCGACGCCGACCAAAGTGAGCGTCATTTGCAGCCGTTCATCAACCGGTTTTCCGCGCACCCATTCGACGGTCAGAAACATCATGTGCCCTCCGTCCAACGCTGGAATAGGCAGGAAGTTGATGATCGCCAGGTTGGCACTCAGGAGGGTGAGAAAAATCAACAGCCGCGAAACGCTCTCGGATGCCTCCAGGCCCGCCACCGTCGCAATCGACAATGGGCCGCCCAGTTTCTTCGGCGAGATTCCGCCAGTCGACAGCCCCTTGAGGACCGCGCCGACCCGTCCCAGGTCTTCTTTGGTTTGACGAAATCCGAGCCCGACGGCCGCGCCCCATGTTTTCGCCTTGTGAGTCGCCTTCTTGCGAGTGAAGGCCAGGCCACGTTCCGCAAAAAACTCGTCAGTCACGGCAGGCTGCATCGTAACTGACCGGCGCATGCCGTTGCGATCCATTGTCAGTTTGATGCGGACGTCTTCCGACATCTCTTGCAACTTCGCATAGATAAAGGGCCACGTTATCGTTTTGGTATCCAAGGGGATTTCTTCACCGCTGAAGATCAGCTCTTCGAGATCTTTGGTCACATCGGTCGACGAGAATTGAACCGCGGTGACCTTGTCTCCGGGTTCGACCCCCTGTTCCTCGGCCACACTGCTGGCGGTCACTGCCACAACCGTCGGATCGACCGGAAAAACGATACCCAACGATCGGACTGCCATTGGGGACCCGAGTGAAAAGTCGTTTTCAAACGAATTCGGGGGCAGCGGCGTTGCTTTGACGGCGATTGGTTCGCTGGCCTCTCCTCGCCGCACTTGAAACTCGACCTCCGTTCCCCACAAAGGAATCAGCTGCGTTGCCAACGACATCGGATCGACGATCGGTTGACCATTGACCGCTAGCAGCACGTCACCCATTTCAAAGCCCGCTTGCTCGCCAGGCGAGCCTGGATAGATCCCCGAAATGCCGCCCGGCGTCATGACCAGGCCGAGACGTTTGATGTGGTTGGGCTGGACAATGATGTCCGCTCGTGGTCCGGTCTTGGTCTCGCCATCCTTGGACTTTCTTTCCACGGTGATTTTGACGGCCTTGTCCGACAACCGTGCGAGCAGACTGCGAATCTGGTAGCCATCTTGAACGGATTGTCCGTCAATTGCCACGACGCGGTCGCCGCCTTCGAACGCCGGTGTGGCTTGGCTGGCTGGATACCCCTCGATGGCTGGCATCAGGTCGGACAAGTTCGGCCTTGCGGCCTGAGCGATACCCAACATCGGAAATTCTTCGCCTGCCACTTTGTGGATCACCGGACGTAATGCGAACGACTCTTCCTGGTATTTTCCGCGCCGCACTAACATCGACAGTTCGTCCGTCTGGCCCACCATGTGGACCGCATTGCGCAGGTCCCAATCAAAACGGAGGTGGTCGCTGGGTTTACCATTTCCAAGTTGCACGATGAGATCTCTCGGCCTTAGTCCGATAACCCACGCTGGACTACCGGGTACGACCTCACCGACTTCGCACGGTTTGTAGGAGACACCGCTGCGAAAGGCGAACGTCGCGAAGATAACAGCGAAGATTAGATTCATGATGACGCCGGCAGAAATAATCGCCATTCGCTGAGGCACGGTCTTGGCAGGAAAGCTGCGCGGATCGAGTTCAAACTCGTCGTCCGCGTCGCCGCCGGTTGCCGCCACAGACGCCGCTGCGGTCGATTCGGACTGTGACACGGCATCCCGATCGGCCGTCTCTTCGCCCGTTGCCGCGCCGTCGCGATCTGCAGCGTCGCCCTTGCGGATCTTGATGCGATCCGCTTCGGCCTGTGCCGCGCGAGGGTCGTCGTCCTGGCCGAGCATCTTGACATAGCCACCGAGCGGGATGATGCCGACCCCATATTCGGTTTCGCCCCATTGGAACCGGCCAAGACGCGAAGGCAGTTTGATCGGCCCGAGCTTAATTGGAACGTCGAAGCCAATGTAGAACTTTTCGCACTTCACGCCGCACATCTTGGCGACCAAAAAGTGACCCAATTCGTGGACGAAAATGACAAAACCGAGACCGCAGGCAACGGAGCCAATTATCCACAAGATGTTGAGCGTCCCGTCCAAGTCAAATTCAGCAATCAGGCACAAACCCACCGTGTTACCTCCCGTCGAGCCCACACATCCAGTTCCACAAGTCGCTTTAGCGTGGGAGTGTCGTCAAAGTCATGATGATCAAGAACCGCGCGGCACGCCGGCACGATGTCGTTGAACCCGATTTGGCCAGCGAGGAATCCATCCACAGCCGCCTCGTTTGCCGCGTTGAGCACCGCGCCGGATGTTCCGCCCGCACGGGCCACCTCGTAACCCAGCGCTAACGCTGGAAATCGAGTAAAGTCGACCGGTTCGAATTGCAGATCCATCGCCTGCGTAAAATCTAACTTGGTCGCTGGACCCTCCCAACGGTCAGGATAGGTCAAAGCGTATTGAATCGGCAGTCTCATGTCCGGGGGGCTCAATTGAGCAATCACCGAACCATCCTTGAATTCTACCATTGAATGGACAATTGACTGCGGGTGAACCACCACTTCGATCTGTTCCGGTGGCAAATCGAAAAGCCACCGGGCCTCGACCACCTCCAGCGCTTTGTTCATCATCGTCGCCGAATCGACCGTAATCTTGGGCCCCATCTCCCATGTCGGGTGCGT
>NYXM01000075.1 GCA_002685655.1 Planctomycetaceae bacterium | reverse complement strand
GCTCTCCTATCGTGCGGCTTTGTTTGCAACCGCAGCATGATAGAAGAGCCTTTTTTAGTGGATACCAATTGAAGACGTTTTCTCAGAAAGTGCAGTCAACTGTTCCAATGACTTGCTGATTCCATCGAGACCATCGATCGCAAAGCAGAGTCGGCTTCCCACGCCATTTCGGTTCTGACTTTCGCCGGGCACCAGCCGGAGCCCACGCAACTGCCGGAATACGCCGCGCGGCCAGAGCTGTCTCCACCTTTTCGGCGGCCAAAACGGGTTACAAGGGAATCGGAATAAGAGAGTTTCCGTGGCAACCGTCGAACGCTTTATTGAAAGGCTCACACGCAGCGGGTTAATGGCCGCTGACGAAGTGCATGCCGTGATGGTTACCCTGCCACCCGACATGAAGCCCGTGACGACGAATTCACTGGCCGTGGAATTGGTGCGACGCGGTCGGCTGACAAAATACCAGGCCGGACGGGTCGCGGCGGGGAAGATTGCGGGCTTGGTCCTGGATAAATATGTGATCCAGGACAAGATTGGCGAGGGCGGCATGGGCGAGGTCTTCGTGGCCGAGCACCGTCGGATGAAGCGCCCGGTAGTCGTCAAGGTCTTGCCGCTAGCAGCCACGCAGTCCGAATACTACATACGGCGTTTCCAACGAGAAGTCGAAGCGGCCGCCAAACTGACGCATCCCAACGTTGTGACCGCCTTCGATGCTGACGAGCAGGACGGGATCTATTACCTGGTAATGGAATTTGTGGATGGCCAACCGTTGGGGCATTTGGTCGCCACGCGCGGAGCGATGCCCGTCAAGCAGGCCATCTCCTGCATTTTACAAGCGGCACGCGGGTTGGCATACGCTCATAGCAAGGGCATCATTCATCGCGATATTAAGCCGAATAACCTGCTGCTCGACACCGATGGCGTTGTCAAGATCCTGGATATGGGGCTGGCCCGATTCGACGATGGCCGGCAGACCATAACCGCGGGTGACGAGTTGACGCAGCAGAACCAAATCGTCGGGACGGTCGAGTACATGGCTCCCGAACAAGTCGACGATTCGTCGTTGGCCGACCGGCGCTCGGATATTTACAGCCTGGGATGCACGCTGTTTCGGCTGCTGACCAAACGACCACCTTATCAAGGCAAAACACTAGTCGAAACACTGATCGCCCATCGGACGCTGCCCACGCCTCAGATTCGTCCCGATTGCCCCGCTGCCCCCGAGTCGCTACAGACGATTTTTGAACGCATGTTGGCGGTCGACCCCGCGGACCGCTATCAGTCCGTCGCAGATCTGATTGTCGATCTGGAGCCAGTCTACGAAGAGTTGGCAGACGACGAATCCGTCTGGATTAGCGCCGAGGCGCGGGATGGCACTTCGTCATCCGAGCGGGACACCACGATCGTCGCGTCACCTCAACTCCCAGCAAACATGGGCCATCCCGTGCCCCGGAAAACGGCTGAGGCCCTGACGAAGGTTTTGCAAACGAGCGGGACGGCTGAGCTGCAAGCTGCCAAGAGCAAAGAAACTCGCGGGCAGTCAACGGGCAACTACACCGCTGCAAAGTCCGGACTGAAAGCCATTGGCATCGATTTAGGAACCACCTTTTCGGCAATCAGCTACTTGGACGACGTGGGTCGACCGCAACTGTTGACCAACATGGAAGGTGACCAGACGACGCCCAGTGTCGTCTTGGTTGATGACGAGGATATCGTGGTCGGTCAAGAGGCGCTCAAGGCCATGGCCACTGATATGGAGTGCATTGCCGAGTCCGCTAAGCGAGATCTGGGATTCAAGGCGTACCATAAAGAGCTAGGCGGTCGTCAGTTTCCACCGGAAGTCGTGCAGGCCTGGATTCTCAACAAACTGCGTGTCGACGCTCAGAAACGCCTGGGCCCGTTCACGCAGGCAGTCATCACGGTCCCCGCGTACTTCGACGAAGTGCGCCGTAAAGCGACACAGGATGCGGGTTACATCGCTGGGCTGGATGTGCTGGATATCATTAACGAACCGACCGCGGCGGCACTCGCTTTCGGGTTTTACCGTGGGCGGTTGCATTCCGCCGATGCTGATTTGGTGCCGAGTCGGGTACTGGTCTACGACTTGGGCGGCGGTACGTTCGATGTCACGATCATGGAGATTGGAACCGGCGAGTTCTTTACGCTGGCGACCGACGGAGACGTTCAACTGGGTGGCCGAGATTGGGATCAGAGGTTGGTCGATTTCGTAGCCGAGTCGTTTATTCGCACGCATGGTCGTGACCCGCGCGAGCATCCGAACACCTACGGACGGTTGTTGCGTGATTGCGAAGACGCCAAGCGTACACTGACTTCGCGAACCAAAGCGAAGATTGTCTGCGATATGGGAAATGTCGCTGAACGGATCGAAATCTCACGAAGACAATTTGAAGAAATCACGGCAGACTTGTTGGAGCGGACCGCGTTTACGACGCGGCAGACCCTGCAAGCTGCGGAACTCACTTGGAATGCGATCGACGATGTGCTCTTGGTCGGTGGTTCCACACGAATGCCCGCCATCGTGAAAATGGTGCGCGAGCTGACAGGTAAGGAACCGGATATCTCAGTTTCGCCCGATGAAGCCGTAGCGCAAGGCGCGGCGATTCACGCAGGCGTCGTGCTCGACCGGCTCCAGGGCAATCGGCCTCATATCAAGGTTCGAAACGTCAATTCGCACAGTTTGGGGGTCGTGGGAACAGACACCAAAACGCAGCGCAAGCAGACCGCCGTCCTCATTCCGCGAAACACACCGTTGCCGGCCAAAGCAAAACGTGTGTTTCGTACGGCCAAGGATGGACAGACGGCGATCGTCGCGACGATTGTCGAGGGGGAGAGTCGTGATCCGAAGGAGTGCACGGCAATTGGCAAATGCACGGTGACCGGCCTGCCGGACGACCTGGCGGCCGGAACGCCAATTGAGGTGCGATTTCAATACGCTGACAACGGTCGCCTTCGTGTTCACGTGAACGTCGCCGGAGTTGACGATCAAGTGACGCACGAAATCAGACGTTCCAACAACCTCTCCCAGCGAAAGCTCAAGGCCTGGCGGAAAGCTGTCAGCGGCGAGAGTCCGACGGCTTGATTGTGCCCCATATTGGGACCAGTGGCTTCATTCGCAATTGGCCCTATAGCGACCATCGGCGTCTCTTGTGGTTGGTACTGCGGAGCGCAATTGACTTTCAACCAACGATCGTTACGATTTGATTTCACAAACGTAACTTCAGAAGTTCACAGTCTTTATCGCGGCACGCGCGAGAGTCTCACGAAAGGATTCTTCCATGGCGACGCAAATCCAGGCGGCACGAGCGGGTGAAATCACACCCGAGATGGAATTCGTGGCGAACCGCGAGAGCCTGTCGCCTGAGTTGATTCGAGACGAAGTGGCAGCTGGCCGGATGGTGATTCCGGCAAACGTGGTTCACCTTAGTAAGAATCTTGAACCGATGTGCATCGGAATCGCCGCGAACTGCAAAATCAACTCGAATATCGGAAACTCGGCGGTAACGAGTGATATTGCGGGAGAGCTGGAAAAGCTGCATACGTCCGTTCACCATGGGGCGGATACGGTGATGGATCTATCGACGGGGACCAATGTCGATTCGATCCGCGCTGCGATTATCGACGCATCGCCGGTGCCGATCGGTACCGTCCCAATTTATCAGATGTTGGAAGAGATCGGCGGCAATATTGAAGACATGACGGGCCAGCACTTCCTGGACATGGTCGAACATCAAGCTCGGCAGGGGGTCGACTACATGACGATCCACTGTGGAGTGATGCTCGAACATCTGCACCTGGCCATGAACCGTGTCACTGGGATTGTCAGCCGAGGCGGTTCACTGATGGCCAAGTGGATGATGGTGCATCGTAAACAGAACCCGTTGTATACGCATTTTGACGACCTCTGTGACATCATGCGTCAGTACGACGTCACATGGAGCTTGGGCGATGGTTTGCGACCTGGCTCGATTGCGGACGCCAGTGATGATGCCCAATTTGCTGAATTGGAAGTGCTTGGAGAGCTGACGCGTCGGAGTCAAGAAAACGGCACACAGGTCATCGTCGAAGGTCCCGGACATATTCCGATGGACCAGATCGACATGAACGTTAAGAAGCAAATTGAGATCTGCAACGGTGCGCCTTTCTACTTGTTGGGGCCGCTTGTGACGGACATTGCTCCCGGCTATGACCACATCACCAGTGCGATTGGTGCCGCAATGGCGGCTTGGAGCGGTGCCGCGATGCTGTGTTATGTCACTCCCAAAGAGCACCTTGGATTGCCCGACAACGAAGACGTGAAGCAAGGTGTGATCGCTTACAAGATTGCGGCCCATGCCGCTGATGTGGCCCGGCATCGCCCCGGTGCCCAGGACCGTGACAACGCATTGAGCAAGGCTCGCTTTGAATTCGATTGGAACGAGCAGTTTCGGTTGTCCTTGGACCCGGAAACCGCCCGCGCGTACCACGACGAAACTCTGCCGCAGGATACGTTCAAGAGTGCGCACTTCTGCAGCATGTGTGGTCCCAAGTATTGCTCGATGAAGATCACTGAGGACATCAAGCAAATGGCTGCCGATGGTGATCTGGTGGAATTGGAAGTGACAACGTCCGAGTGATGCGTTGCGTTGGCTGAATGAGCACACGGATTCGGCCTGGAAAGGACTCCAACGTGTCAGAACAGCCTGATCCTGAAGATGGCGAGTCCTTAGCGGGCAGTGGGGATTTCGAACCGGTGGCGAACGTTCCCGCTACGCCGCTGCTACGTGACCGATCCTTTCTGGGCATGATGGCCACACAGTTCTTGGGGGCGTTTAACGACAATCTTTTCAAGCAGCTAATGTTGCTGTTGGCCATTCCCGTTGGTGCTGCGGCGGCCGTCGAAAAAGACCGGCAGGCGGTGGCGACAATCGTTTTTGCGATCCCCTTTATCCTCTTTTCGGGATACGCCGGATTCCTTTCCGATCGATTCAGCAAGCGGCGGATCATTGTGCTCGCAAAAGTTGCCGAGATCGTCGTGATGATGCTGGGGCTGATCGCATTTCTTCAATTTCAGTTGGGTGGAACGCTCGGTCTGCTGTTGGTGTTGTTTTTGATGGGAATGCAGAGCGCGTTCTTTGGTCCGGGCAAATACGGTATTCTGCCAGAGATGTTGCCCAAAAAGCACTTGCCGCGCGCCAATGGCATGATCCTGATGACTACGTTCCTGGCCATCATTTTCGGGACTGCTGTCGCTGGTTTTCTGGGTGAGTCATTTATCGATGATACGGCAATTCCAGAACTACGCGCCGTTGGTTTGTGGCGAGGATCCATCCTCTGTGTGGGAATCGCGATCACGGGAACGTTGACTTCATTGGTGATTCGACGGCTTCCCGCCGCAAAGCCGAACTTGAAGCTGCACCGCAATTCACTCGTCGTTCCAGCTGACACACGCAGGCTGTTGGCACAGGATCGCGCGCTACTGATGGCCCTGTTTGCGTCGTGTGTCTTCTGGCTGGTGTCAGGAATTGCGATCCAAGCGGTCAACTCCTTGGGAGTGACTCAGCTCAGAGAGGGTAGGTTTCGGACCAGTGTGATGACCGCGGTGATCGGGCTGGGGATCGCACTGGGAGCCGTGATTGCCGGTCGGTTGTCCCGTGGCAAGATTGACTTTCGCATCGCCCGCTTTGGCCTCTGGGGGTTGGTCTTATTTCTTGCCTTGCTCTCGGTTTCCCGGACCGGCGGCGTGCATCTGTTGGGTTTCTCTGGCAGCCTGGTCGCACTGACCCTCTTGGGGATGTCCGCCGGGTTCTTTGCCATTCCGGTACAGGTTTTTATTCAAGAGCGGCCTCCGAAGGAGCAGAAGGGCCGGATGATCGCCGCCATGAACTTCTTCAATTTCATTGCTATTCTCTTGTCCGGCGTCTTGTACTATGTATTTGACCGTACGGTCGAATGGCAAGGATGGCCGCGAAGCATGATCTTTGCGATGATGGCTGGCATTGTCCTGCCACTGGCGATTCTCTATCAACCAAAGAATGTGGACGCGAATAACTAAGAGAGTTGTGCGACGGTCTCTGCCAGTGGTATACATCAGATCATCATCAATGAGGCACAATAAAAGAAACGGAGGCAAGGATGCTCGGTGCTACGCTGGCAACAAATGCCTACATGCAACGCCTGGGTGATGAATTGGTGAGGATCGACCAGGAGGCCATGCAACGCTGGGCGGATCTAGTCTATCGGGCGTGGGAAAACGAACACTTTGTCTATATTTTTGGCAATGGTGGCTCCGGCACGACGGCCAGTCACATGGCGGAAGATCTTGGTAAGAGCACACTCCATGAACAAGACCTGAGTGACGAATCAAGAAAACGCTTGAAGGTCTTGAGTTTGACGGACAACGCGGGCTGGCTCATGGCGATTGGTAACGACCTGGACTACGACCAGATTTTTGTCCAGCAACTGATGAATTACGGTAGCCAAGGCGATCTGGTGATCGCCATCAGCGGCTCGGGTAATAGCGCCAACGTGCTCAATGCTGTCGATTGGGCGAACCGCCACGGTCTGACGTCGTTTGGCTTGACGGGCTACTCGGGTGGCAAGCTGAAACAGATGCAAACCGATGGACTTCACGTCGAGCTCGATGACATGGGAATGGTCGAGAGCATTCACCTTTGCCTGTTTCATTGGGTGTTGAACGATGTCTTCGCGCGGATCAACTCCGAAGGCAGATATTGTTCGGAGTGATCACCATCGCCGTGTTTCTTGCCTTCTCGATTCCTAAGCGGGGTTTGCAAATGATCACACAGTCGACTCCGAGAAACAGGTTGAAAGATCCAGGGCTTCTGATTTGGGCACCGCGGGTTCATTTCTAAGCACCGCATAGTTCCAATCGCTAGCTGCACAATTATGTACCTTGGCATCGAAATTGGTGGAACGAAATTGCAGTTGGCCGTCGGGCCAGGAGATGGTGGTGCTTTTGTCGGATTCGAGCGCAGAGACATCAACATTGCCCGCGGGGCGGACGGCATCTTAGAGCAAATCCGGGAAGCCGGAACAAAGCTGCTCAAAGCGCACGAGGTGAAACGCGTTGGGATCGGTTTTGGTGGACCCGTCGATCATTGTGACGGTCGCGTGATCACCAGCCATCAGGTCGACGGCTGGGATAACTTATCGCTGACCGCCTGGTGCGAACAGAACCTCAACGTACCTGCCGTGCTTGGTAACGATTGTGACTGTGCTGCGTTGGCGGAAGCAAGGTTTGGTGCAGGGCAGGGCAGTCAAACGGTCTTCTTCGTGACGGTGGGAACGGGGATCGGTGGCGGACTGGTAATCGATGGGGAACTTCACGGTCAGGGGCGGCCCGCAGTCGCGGAGATCGGGCATTTGCGGCCTGGCGTGAGCGCGGATTCGCCCGCTGCGACCGTCGAATCGTATGCATCGGGCCCAGGTATTGTCGCGTCGGTCCAGACGCATCTTGGACAGGATGGCGTGGACGATGAGGAACGCAATCAACTGCTGGAGCGCTGCGGTGGCGACCTCGATCGATTGACTGCAAAATCAGTCGCAGAATTGGCGGCGGAGGGTAATTTAGTGGCGCGGACGGCGTTGGTCAGTGCAAGTATCGTACTGGGTTGGGCGATTGCGCAGATCATCGCCATCACTGCGGCAGACACTGTTGTCGTCGGAGGAGGCGTTTCATTGATCGGTGACGAGCGGTTCTTTCAGCCGCTGCGCGCTGAAGTCGCTCGCTACGTGTTCCCACCTCTGCTGGAAGCGTACCAAATCGTACCAGCCGCCATGGGAGAAGCAGTTGTTGTGCACGGTGCGTTGACGTTGGCTGCGATGTCTGAGCGTGAATCAAAGTAGCCGTCACGCTCCGCCATGACGGGCCTTCGACGTTTATCTCACCTCTTCGAGGGGAGAAGGACGTGTTTAAGGCTACTTGCTGTTCGCTTGCCGTTTCATTTTCCGATGGATTTCCGGCAGCGGATATTCCTGGATCGTCATATTCGAACGGGCGACTTCTTTCAGCCGTCGCCAACCGCGCGTGACGAGCTTCTCGCGTTCGACCACGAACGCCTGGTCCAACATGCGTTTGTCAAAGTCGCCTGCAAAGGTAACTGGGGTAAAGTTCGGGTCGACAATGAACTGAGCCAGCGATGGATTACAGCGAATGTGGCGCTCTTGGGTCGTATGCAATGTCTCAGGATCGACCAGGCCAATTACGAATCTCAAGTAGAGGTCGCTGTCGGTAATCTCTTGGACATCGTTGGCGCAGACTTCGCACCGATAACCTTCGTCACACTTTGCCATCTGTTTCGGGCCATCTATCTTGGGCCATCTGTTTTGCACACAGTACTTTGGCATACAGTGTTTTGGGCCATGGTGTCTTGGTTACAATCCCAGGACGTCGTACATTGTGTAGTGGCCAGGCCCTTTTTTCGCGGCGAATCTGGCCGCTTCCAACGCGCCCAGCGCATAGCTGTCACGATTTGTCGCTCGTACGGTCAATTCGATGGTCTCACCCATCAATCCAAATACGATCGTGTGTTCACCGGGGTTGTCGCCAACGCGCAGCGCGTGATACCCAATTTCGTTGTGGGGGCGTTGGCCGATCAGTCCTTCGCGTCCATGCTGGTGTCCGGTTTGTCCCATCTCGCCTGCAATCAACTCGCCAAATCGCAGCGCCGTACCGCTGGGCGCATCTTCCTTGAAACGATGGTGTCGTTCGATCACTTCGACATCGGCACCGGTGGGGTTGTTCTTGAGGGCGGCCGCGGCGATCGTCGCCAGCTTCATCGTCAGATTCACCGCGACACTCATGTTGGGCGCCCACACCAAGGGGATATTGTGCGCTGCGGACGCCAGCATCTTTTGCTGAGGTTCCGTCAGCCCAGTTGTGGCCATGACCAGTGGAAGTTGGCGGCTGACGCACAATTCAGCCATTCCAACGGCAGAAGCCGGGACCGAGAAGTCGATCACCACGTCGACCTGCGTATCGAGTTCGCTCGTCAGCGTCACACCAATCTCGCCAACTCCCGCGACGACGCCCGCATCGGCGCCCAATCTTGGGCAGCCCGAGTATTCTAGTGCAGCGGCAATTTCGAGTCCGGATTCGGCATGGCCTAACGCGACCAATCGTTGGCCCATGCGCCCCGCGGCACCATTAATTGCAAGTCGTAGTTTTGTCATGGATTCTTGCTAACTGTAGAGCTGAATGGCTTTGATGATTTCGTCCAAGTCGTTGGGCACAGCAACCGCCCGGTTGGCAAATGATGCGCGTTTGACGCCCCTCTTGCCAAGTACTTGATCGAACCGATCTTGGTCGGTGGTGTGGTAAGCAACCGTTGCGTCCGGATCTTTCAGTTGATGACCCGTCAAAATGCAAACGATGCGATCAGCTGGTTGAATTATGCCCTCATCGCGCAACTTGCGCGCTCCGGCGACACTGGCCGCACTGGCAGGCTCGCAACCAATCCCCCCAGCTCCAACTTGTGCCTTTGCATCGATAATCTCCTGATCGGTGACTTGCCGCACGACTCCGTCGCATGTTTCCAATGCCCTGAGGCACTTTCTCAGATTGACCGGCCGGTTGATTTCGATGGCGCTGGCCAGGGTCGATGCCTTGCGTTGCGAAATGTCCAACTCGCGAAAATAGTCATCGCTGATGCCCTGATCGGCGACTCCCTGATTCCAACGCAGGCCCCGATTCTCGTAAAGTTCAAACAGTGTATTGGCACCCGTGGCATTGACCACGGCCAGACGCGGAATGCGGTCGATCAAACCAAGTTCAAGCAACTCGGCAAATGCTTTTCCAAAGGCGCTCGAGTTGCCAAGATTGCCGCCAGGAACCACGATCCAATCCGGCACCTCCCAACGCAACGCCTCGAGCACACGGAGCATGATCGTCTTCTGGCCTTCCAGCCGAAACGGATTGACGCTGTTGACCAAGTAGATCCCCAGATCTCGGGAGACTTCTCGGACTCGAGCCATCGCGTCGTCAAAGTCGCCAGTAATCTGAACCGTCAGCGCTCCATAATCGAGCGCTTGAGAGAGTTTTCCGAACGAGATTTTCCCCGAGCCAATGAAAATGACGGCCCTCATGTGTCGCGTCACTGCACAATACATGGCCAGTGATGCGCTGGTGTTTCCCGTCGATGCACAGGCGGCCCGTTTCGCCCCGATCGCTCGAGCGTGCGTAAAAGCCGCCGTCATGCCGTTGTCCTTGAAGCTGCCCGAAGGGTTCATGCCTTCGTATTGCAAGAACAAGCTGCCCGCATTTACCCCCACATAAGGTGCGACCGAATCGGCCCGCTGGAGCAACGTCTGACCTTCGCCGACGGTAACAATGTCCTCGATTTCCGCGAACGGGAGCAATGCGTGAAATCGCCATACGCCACTGAAACGGCACGGTTGATGGCGTTTGGACCACATTTGTTCAAATGCGGTCAAGGTCTTGGGCGGATGAGCACGATCCCAGTCGTATTTGACGTCGAGCAGGTCTCCACATTGGTCGCAAGCGACGCGGACTTCCTCGATCCCGTACCGAGCCCCACAAGATGGGGAGATGCACTGTTGATAGGCGAAGGCGGTAAGTGACACGCTGAATCGATTTTTGGTTTTGGGGATTTGTTGGGAGCCGCTGAGATGACGGTAAGTCTAGGTTAGGCTATTACTTGCTTCAAGGTGATCGCCAAGCGCTCCGTTCGAGGTCAAATCCTGGGAAAGAACGAACCGTGCGTCATCTACTTGCGTAACATATCAATTTGAAACGGCTTACATCACATTCTGCGGCTCCATGGCCGTCGACGGACCTTTGACAACCACCTGGGTCCGTACCTAAAATGAACCTTCTGTGCAACTCGTGTTGGGTCTGAGACGCGACAAGCACAAGTTTATGTTATGTGGAGATGATCGAAGATGAAGAAAGCAGAATCAAAAGTATACAAGGAACACCTCATCCTGATGCGGGCAAGGTTGCGGGGCGACGTCAGTGCAATGGCGGAAGCAGCCCTCAGCAAGACGCGTACGGAAGCGAGTGGTGATCTTTCGAGTATGCCAATCCACATGGCGGACGTGGGCAGCGACAACTACGAGCAGGAATTTACGCTTAGCTTAATGCAGAACGAAGAAGAGACCTTGGAGATGATCGAGGGTGCTCTTGAACGGATCGAAGACGGAGTCTATGGTTCGTGCGTCGAGTGCGATGGTCGTGTCACGAAAACGCGACTGAAAGCCATCCCGTACACTCCTTTCTGCATCAAGTGTGCCAGCAAGCTTGAAAGCCGCTGATCCCACCGATCGAAATCAGATTCCCGCCAGCCGGTACGTGCTTTTCTCTGTCATCGCCGTGGTTGGTTGCGCCGTCGATTTGGGCACAAAACAAGCGATTTTTGCCTGGCGCGGCCCACCCCCTCCGATTGGGCCTCCTAACAACGAATGGTGGCTGATCGAACCGTATATCGGGATCGAAACGGCCGTCAACATTGGGGCCTTGTTCGGTCTGGGTGCTGGTGCTGGTCGATATTTCGCGGCCCTTTCGGTTGTTGCCGCGTTAGGCATCCTAGTCTGGCTGTTTCGATTCGGCGCGGCAAGAGATCGCTGGCTAACGGTGGCATTGGGATGCGTCATGGCCGGCATTCTTGGCAACCTCTACGACCGTATGGGGTTCTGGTACGAAACGGGAATGCCTGTGCAATGGCAAAGTGGCGTTCGAGACTGGATTCTGTTTCGCTACGGTGCTCACACTTGGCCAAATTTCAACATTGCGGATTCAATGTTGGTTTGCGGTGCCATCATGCTAATGTGGCAGGCATTTATGGACCCCGGGGCAAAGCCGGCCAACGCATCCTCCGGTCCGAAGGCAGAATAACTCAACTTGATGGATATTTGGCAGTGGGCAGCCCGGGTAGCCCACTGGCGATGTCGGATTGCGACTCCTCTCCGGCCCCCTATCCAAAGCCGTTTTCTGGCGGAGTTTGTTGGTTTGCCCCATTTCATTGACAAATCGGTTGGCTTTGCTAGATTGGGGCGACTTAATTACCAACTGCCGGGGGGATGAATGAAGCTTTCGCGCACCGTAGCCTACGCCGTGCGAGCCACTTTACAGCTGGCCAAGACTAGCTCTGACGCCCCGGTGCCGTGCAGTCGACTGGCTTCCGAAGGGGATATGCCAGAACGCTTCCTGTTGCAGATTCTGCGCAATCTTGTGACGCATGGGATTCTGCGATCCACACGCGGCGTCGATGGTGGCTATATGCTTACGCGTCCGTCGGAAGAGATTTCGCTGCTTGAGGTGATTGAAGCGATCGAAGGCCCGATGCGTGCGGACCATTCGGCGGCCGAAGGCCTGGATGATTCCACGCAAGATAAACTGAGGACGGCGTTGGTTGAGATTACCGAAACGTCACGTGGGCAACTCGAAGCGATAAAATTCTCACAATTGCTCGAACCACCGACCACGTAGTGGTGTGTCACAGCTTAGGTTTGGGGTTGGTGCTTCAGTGGCGTAAGCTTCCAGCTTGCGATCTATGCGCATGGATGAGATGAATCAGCAGATTAGCCAACGGCTGGATTGGGCCGTTTCGATCGCCCGCAAAGCAGGTCAGCGCACACTCGAGTTCTTTCAAAGCGGCCGCTTCGAGGTACAACGCAAAGCGGACGACTCGCCAGTCACGATGGCGGACTTACAAGCCGAGCAACTCATGCGAGACCTGATCGGTTCGGAGTTCCCGCGGGATGGCATTGTGGGTGAGGAGTTTGGCGAACAGCCTGGCGAATCTGGATTCCGCTGGATCTTGGATCCGATCGACGGCACCAAGTCTTTCATCACGGGTGTGCCACTTTACAGTGTCTTGGTTGGCGTGCTTCACGAAGATCAGGCCGTTGCTGGTGTGATCCTGATCCCGGGCCTGGACGAGTACGTCTACGCGTCGCGAGGGCAGGGGGCGTGGTGGACACAAGGGACACGCGAACCAAGGCCGGCGCGAGTTTCCTCGTGCGAGAAGCTGGCCGCCGGCGCCTTCCTGACATCACAGGTTGATTCGTTTGGGGAAAGAAATGCGGCCGAGGCCTTTACGCAGTTGGAAGCAGCCGCGTCGATCGCCCGCACGTGGGGCGACGGTTACGGATATTTGTTAGTGGCTACGGGGCGCGCAGAATTGATGGTCGATCCAATTATGAACCTTTGGGATGCGGCACCGCTGAGAATCGTCATGGAGGAGGCCGGCGGCACATTCACGGACTGGAAGGGCGAGCCGACGATTCATCACGGCGAGGGTATCGCCACCAACGGTCGCATCTTGGCGGAAGTGCTAGCGATCACGAGCCAGTTTTCATGGCCTGCTTGACGGTGTCGTCTAGTTCGGCCAGCCCGCGATCGCGATCGAATTTGTAGAGTCCAACGTGGTAGTGAACGACTTTGCCGGCGGCATCGATCACCACAACCACGGGCAATTTGGCACCGGTTACGCGTGGATCGCCAAACGCACGGATTGCCTCGCCGCCATCGATCAGAACCGGGTAACTCAGGTTCATGAATGATCTGAGCTTCTTCGCGCTTTGCACGCCTCGCGAGTGCGTCGCTTGATTCTCCAACAATTCATTCACAGCGACGCCAAGAACAGTGACATTTTGGTCCTTTCTGTTCCTGTACAAGAAGTCGATGTAGGCGACCTGTCCATAGGGCTCCTCCAGCGGACGATCGCGGTAATCCCAAAAATGCAGTACGGTGACCTTGCCATTCGTTTTCTTCCAATCGAATATCTTTCCGTCCATCTCCGTGATCTGTGGGTGCGGGGCAGCTTGTCCGATTAGCTGTTTTCGCACAGCATTGATGGCCCCGGAACGGTTTTTCTGCCGTTTTGCGTCCTGCCGCGCCGATTGAGCGATCGCCAATAGTGGTTCACTGACCACTTGATCGACTGCCGCCGGAAGCTCCTTGCGCAATATCGTCAGGCGAGCGGGATTCCATCGGAAATCACGTGTACGCGGTTCGTGACCGAGTTGGCCGCGTAGTCGCAGCAGTGCGTCAAAGCCACGCCGGGCGACAACAAGCTGCGGTTGGGAAATCTGCGTTCGCTCGACCAGTTCCAACGTCAGTTCATGTTCTTCGCCCTGGCCGATAAATATGGTGGATGTCGAGGCCAGGACGACGGGGCTTTCCTTATCGATGACGAGCGTGCGTTGGTGGCCATAGGCGTTGCGAATGTCAATATTCCAGCCCTTCTGACCCGCCACACGGGTGTCACCGGTCACTTTGTAGTCCAAGCGATCTTGAATCCATGTCGCATCCTTTGACAACGCCTGGTCGGTGACGAACATTGGTAACATCACCGGCACGATGCTTGTTCCGCTTGGCCTTTGATAGAACAGTGTGGGGAGCTGAGCCGGATTCACCTGCCACTTGTGATTGACCTCCAGCTTTCCGAATTGACCAAGCCACGACCATTTGCCTCGTCCCTGCTCCATCAACGTCCAATAGACCACGGCTCCCTGATCACTGGCGTGGTCCACAAGGCACGTGAGAGTGAAGTCTTTTTCGGTGATGGCGGGATCGCCCTTTTCCGCAACGAAGCGGCCCTCATACTGCAACTGTGTACCACTTTCCAGTGAAACGGAGGGGAGCGTCATCAACGCGAGCACAAGGGCAAGATGCATAGGGCTTCCAGTCGAGAATTAAGGGGACGGCCAGCTCTGGTAGGGATTTCTGGTATCCGCGTCCAGATCAGGCGGTGGAGGTTTGGAAGAGGGATGGCGTGATTCTAACGAGAAGTTTGATGATCTGCGACCGTTTGTCTCGGCCCCGCCTGGCCGTCGTACAGACTTTGTCACTTTGGAGGTTTGAGAGAGCTTTGAATATGTTCTTCTCCCCTCGCAGACTTCGCTTTGGACGATGGAGAGAGCCTTGAATATGTCCTTCTCCCCTCGGGAGAAGGTGGCCGAAGGCCGGATGAGGGGTGGCAGATTTCGTTTGGCAGCTCGCCCCCTCATCCTAATCCTTCTCCCCGAGGTGAGAAGGGATGCGCTGCCGGATTCTTCTCTTAGTCAAAAGAAGGTAGGCCGGAACAAGTGCAGCGCCGTTCCGGCAAAGCAACGCTTTGTGCGATTTTGAGCCGGAACTGCGCGACGCTTGTTCCGGTCCACAATAGATTTCACAGCATCTCTGCGAACTTGGTGACTGGGAAGTCCGTGTCCGTGGAGCGAGCGGTCAGCTGCGGTTGCGGGCACGCACAAAGCAGTTATACTGCGGGTTTCAAAATTGCGAATCACGGTAAGCTGCTCGGCGGTAATCACTTAAACGAAGGAATTAGGCATGGCACGCGTGTGCGAGGTTTGTAGCAAACGGACGCAAATGGGGAATTCAGTCGAGCTTCGTGGTAAGGCGAAATACCTCGGCGGTGTGGGTACAAAAATCACAGGAATCTCGCGTCGCAAGTTCAAGCCGAATCTGCAGCGCGTTCATGTAACGACCGCCGACGGTACGAACAAGACGATGCGCGTCTGCGTGAGCTGTCTTCGGAGTGGTGCAGTAAAGAAAGCGGTGCGTAGTAAGCCGTTCCGAGTTCCCAGTGAAGCGAAGGCGAAAGCCGCCAAATGAGTCTCAGCAAGGCCGATGTCGAAAAGGTCTCTTTGCTTGCCCGTCTCAAACTGACGGATGAAGAGTTGGCAACAATGACAAGGCAAATGGACCACGTCCTTCATTACGTCCAGCAACTTGAAGAGCTTGACACCAGCGACGTCCAGCCGATGGCGCACGCGGCGGACCTGACCAACGTCTTTGCCGACGACGTGCTGCGCGCGAGCTTGCCGCGGGGCGCCGCGCTCGCCAACGCACCCAAACGAGACGACGCATACTATCTAGTCCCTGCGGTGTTAGGAGACTGAGGGACCACGGACCAGCAGCGACGGAGCTATACGTCGGCGAATGTCCCTCCGCTCCGCTGCAGGTCGCTCGCCTCACCCCCTGACCCCGACCTCTGGCCGTTGAATCATGTCGCTAATTGACTCGTCCGCCATCGACTTGCTGCGTTTGCTCAACTCCTGCGAGATCACCGCTGTTGAAGTGACGCAGGCATATCTCGATCAAATTGCCAAGCATGATGCGCGTATCCAGTCGTTTCTCAGTGTGGGAACCGAGAGCGCGCTTGAGCAGGCAGCATCCGTCGATCGGCGTCGCGCAAGCGGAAAACCGGTCGGCGAGCTTGCCGGCTTGCCAGTCGCTGTGAAGGACGTTTTGTGCACGGAGGGCTGGGCGACTTCTTGCGGATCGAAAATGCTCGCGAAATTCGTGCCGCCCTATGACGCCACAGTGATCGCGCGCTTGAGGGCCGCCGACGCGGTCTTGATCGGGAAGACCAACATGGACGAGTTTGCGATGGGCGGCTCGACCGAGAATTCGGCTTTCTTCCCGACGACCAACCCGTGGGATACGTCGCGCACGCCCGGTGGTTCCAGTGGTGGCTCGGCGGCTTGTGTCGCCGCGTCAATGGCACCGCTGTCGATTGGATCGGATACGGGGGGGTCGATTCGTCAGCCAGCCGGTTTCTGTGGTGTAACGGGCCTGAAACCAACGTATGGCCGAGTGAGTCGTTATGGATTGGTGGCCTTTGCCAGCAGCCTCGATCAGGTCGGACCGTTGGCCAACACTGCCGAAGACATTGCCCTGGTGTTGCAGACCATCGCCGGCCTTGATCCGTTGGATTCAACTTCGGCTCCCGTCGACCTGCCGGATTTCTGCGCGACTGTGAACCAACCACTGGACGGACTCAGGCTGGGGATAGTCCGCGAGCATTTTGGGCCTGGCTTGGATGACCAGGTTGAAACTGCGGTTCGGCGAGCGATCAAAGAATTCGAATCCCGCGGCGCAAGCGTTCACGAGATCTCGCTTCCACATAGCAAGTATGCAATCGCGACCTACTATGTGATTGCTCCGTGTGAGGCGTCCAGTAACCTGGCCCGCTACGACGGTGTGCATTATGGCTATCGCACCGACGAAGCCGCGATGCTGGCTGAATTGGCTGACGAACGAAAGCAGTTGTTAGCGGATGGGAATGAAACACAGCTCGATAATATCGACAGCCCGCTGATGCGGATGTACCGCATGTCTCGTTCGGAAGGATTTGGCTCGGAGGTCAAACGTCGCATCATGCTTGGTGCTTACGCTCTGAGCGCCGGTTACAAAGATGCCTACTACGTGAAGGCGCTGAAAGTGCGGCGGCTCATTCGAAACGACTACGACGATGCCTTCAAAGATGTCGACCTGATCGTCGGTCCAACAGCGCCAACGGTCGCATTCGGTCTGGGTGAAATGACCGACAATCCGCTGGCGATGTACTTGCAGGACTTGTACACGGTCAGTGCCAACCTGGCGGGCATCGCAGGGATTTCAATTCCGTGCGGGACAACGTCGGAGGGAATGCCCATCGGGCTACAATTGCAGGCGCCGCCGTTTGAAGAAGAACGCCTCTTGCGCGCCGCACAGATGTTCCAGCAAGCAACGGACTGGCATACGAAACGGCCCGAAATGTCGTGAACGAATTCCCTACAATGTGTCCAGTCAACGATTTCAGCCTCTCTCGTATTTGTAGATCATGACGAACACGGCGTACGAAACGATCATCGGACTTGAAGTCCACGTTCAGCTGCAAACCGGCACCAAACTGTTTTGCCGCTGCAGCACGAACTTCGGTGCGGAACCGAATACGCAGACATGTCCCGTTTGTATCGGGATGCCGGGGAGTTTGCCGGTGATGAATCGTGCGGCGTACTCCTTGGGGCTCAAGACCGCAGTGGCGTTGAATTGCCAGATTCCTGAATTCACCAAGTGGGATCGCAAGCAGTACTTCTATCCCGATCTCCCCAAAGGCTATCAAATTAGCCAGTTCGACTTGCCTATGTCCGAGCATGGCTGGTTGGAGATCTCAGATCCGAAAGGCGCATTTGAAACCAAGAAGATTGGTATCACCCGTGCTCACTTGGAAGACGATGCCGGCAAGAGCATGCACGATGAAGCGATGGGGAAATCTGATAGCCGAATCGACCTCAACCGGACAGGCACGCCGTTGTTGGAAATCGTGAGCGATCCCGATCTCCGCTCTGCTCAAGAAGCAAGGGCGTACCTGACGGAATTGAAACTGTTGCTGACCTATTTGGGCGTGTCGGACTGCAACATGCAGGAAGGCAGCTTGCGCGTCGATGCCAACATCAATCTGCATATCCCGATTGGTGACCGCACTGCCGCCACACCGATCGTGGAAGTAAAGAACATGAACAGTTTTCGCGCCGTTGAGCGAGCGTTGATGTTCGAAGCGGGTCGCCAGATAGAATCCTGGCATTCCAACCCGGTCGAACTGGGGAATCCCGGCGGTCACAAGACCACCCGTGGTTGGGATGATCAAATGCAGGTCACACGGATTCAGCGCCAAAAAGAAGAGTCCAGTGACTATCGATATTTTCCCGATCCCGATCTCCTACCGGTGACAGCGACCGCCGGCGAAGTCGAAGCCGTACGTGGTCAGTTGGGTGAGCTGCCTGCCGCGCTGCGCGTGTCGTTGGTGAAGAAGCATGGGATCGACGACTACGATGCCCACGTGCTGGTCAATCAGGGCCGACCGCTGGTTGACTACTTCGAGGCTTTGGCCGCCGCGGGCGGTGACGGCAAACGGGCCAGCAATTGGGTCCAACAAGACGTCTTGCGGTTATTGAACGAAATGGGCAAGACGATTGAACAGTTCCCAGTTGCGGCATCTGCATTGGGCGAATTGCTAAAGTCGATCGGGGCGGGCGACATCGACAACACGCGAGCCAAGGATGTGCTGCAAGAGATGATCGACTCGCAAGTGTCCGCCGCGGATGCCATGGTTGCGTTGGGTATTGAAAAAGTGGACACCTCGGATCTGGAATCGCTGTGTCAAGAACTGCTCGAAGCGAACCCAGCCGTCGTCGCCGATCTGAGAGAGGGCAAGATGAAAGCGGTCGGTGCATTGATTGGGCAAGCCAAAAAGAAGAACCCCAATGTGAATCCGGCGCAGATCAAATCGATCTGCATCCAACTCGTCAAAAAAATGTAATACAGCGAATCGCCGCATGCCCCGTTCGGTCATCACGCTGACCACCGACTTCGGTCCAAGCAGCCCTTACGTGGCACAAATGAAGGGCGTGATTCTTGCGATCCATAGCGATGTCGAACTTGTAGATGTCACGCACGCAGTTCCGCACCAGCAAATCCTCGCGGGTGCCGTGGCCCTTGTTGATGTCTATCATCATTTTCCGCCCGGAACGATTCACATTGCAGTGGTCGATCCCGGAGTCGGTACCAACCGTGCGATCGCATTGGCGGAGATTGACGGTCATTTCTTCGTGGCACCAGACAACGGACTTTTGGGGCTTGTGGCGCGTCGCACGCCGCCATCGCGAATTGTTCGAGTGGAGGCTTGCGAGTTCTGGAATCAGTCGATTTCACACACGTTTCACGGTCGAGATATCATGGCGCCAGTTGCGGCGCATCTTGCGCGAGGTATCGAGTTTGCGAGATTCGGCCCTAGCCAGCCGGTCGTTCAGCAACTGGATGTCCCCGACGCCGTGGTTACTACAAATAGGGCCGAGGGAACGGTCCTGACGGTCGATTCGTTCGGCAATCTGGCAACCAATCTAGATCGCGACATGCTGCCGCGATCCGTCTCCGAGTTGACCCTGCAGATTGACGGTCACGCAGAGCAAGTAGTGCCTTTCGTCGCAACGTATGCCCAGCGGCCTGCCGACCAGGTGGTCTCATTGGTCAGCTCCAGCAGACGAATTGAAATCGCGGTTGTCAACGGGAACGCGAGTAGACAACTGGGTGTGGTGCCCGGCAGCCAAATCACTCTCCAATGGTAGCTTGATCAACCGACTTTCATTCGGAATGGCGTTCGGTATTGAGCAATAGGGCTGCGTCGAGCCACGAGTTGGTAAGCTGTCTTGGTTTTCTGGCCGCCAGTCTTTAAAATGATCGGCTTGAAATCGGCCTGCTGTTGCTGTCGTATGATCGTTGTTCGGTTCTCAAGACGAACTGCGAAAATTTTTGATCTGCCAGTCCTTGGCAAATTCGTGAAATCCATGTCACCAATGTGAGAATGACTCCTCGTGCCAGTACGAATCGTTGGAATTGTTAACTCGATCTCTGAGTCGGGTAACTTGGTAACCGACATCACGGCGGATCAGCTGGCGGGGGCACCGCGCGACGAACGTGTTTTGGTGCGTTGCAACGATCACGAGACGAACGGTATTTTTCAGGTTGATCACGAACAGCCGGCGATGACGCTGATTGCCCTAATCGGCGAGAGCAATTGCCTGGAGGTGGAAGTCGTTGGCGATAATGCGCGGATCATGTTGGGAGTTTCGACCGGCCAAAAAGTCGAGGTGTGCTGGTAGCGTGCCACGTGTCGGATCTTGTCCCGGTCGCGGCTAAGGACCGACAAATCAACAACTGGCGTACCGTCGCTCCGCGAACATTACGCCGGGACTCCGCGAACATCATGCTAAGCTCGCGGAGCGAACAGCGACTATGATTGATACGCCAGTACTGAATGCTGGCCGCCCCTTTTCCTCTTCCAGTATGCCGATCCTAGACCATGGCTTCAGATTCTGAACTGTTACGGCGTTGGGATCGAGAGCACGTCTGGCACGCGTTCACGCAGATGGCCGAATACCAGCCGTTTCTGATTGAGCGCGCCGACGGCTGTACGTTGATTGATGTGGAGGGCCGCGAATATCTAGACGGCGTCAGCAGTCTGTGGTGCAATGTCCACGGGCACAGGCAACCGCGTCTTGATGCCGCCCTACAGGAACAGCTGCAACGGGTCGCACACGTTACCTCGTTGGGGATGTCGAATCCGACCACCATTCGGCTGGCCAAGCGCCTTGTCGACATCACACCTGTTGGGCTTGAACACGTGTTCTTTAGTTCCGATGGTTCTTCGGCCGTAGAAGTCGCGCTGAAAATGGCGTTTCAATACTGGCGTCAGCGCGACAACCCACGCGGGGAAAAGACCAAATACCTCGCGTTTAGCAACGCCTACCATGGCGATACACTGGGAAGCGTTAGCGTTGGCGGTGTCGCGAGGTTCCACGAGCTGTTTAGGCCGCTTCTGTTCGAGGTGATTCGGATGCCAACTCCCGACTGTTATCGCTTGCCGGACGGGAGCGCGTCTGAAACGGCTTGCGCTGACTATTTGCACGAGCTGGAAAATGTGCTCGATCAGCACGCGGATCGAGTTGCCGCGCTAATTATTGAGCCCTTGATGCAGGCCGCGGCCGGGATGGTAAAACATCCACCTGGATTCCTCGCAGGTGTACGACGTCTAACCCGTAGGTACGAAGTGCTGATGATTGCCGACGAAGTCGCAGTCGGCTTTGGGCGAACCGGCACGATGTTCGCCTGCGAGCAAGAGGACGTCGCGCCCGATTTGCTCTGTTTGGGTAAGGGGATCAGCGGTGGCTATCTCCCGCTTGCCGCGACGTTGGCAACCACGGAAATCTGGAATGCCTTTTTGGGCACACACGCCGATTCCAGGACGCTATGTCACGGGCACACGTACGGAGGAAATCCGCTTGCGGCGGCCGTTGGTCTGGCGTCGTTGGATCTGTTTCATGATGATGCTGTCTTGGACACACTGACCTCCAAGATCGACCAGTTGACCGAACATTTGGATCGGATTGCCCAGCATGCGCACGTGGGGGATGTTCGGCAGTGCGGAATGATCGTGGGAATCGAACTTGTACAAGACCGCGCCCGGAAGTCACCGTTTCCTTGGACGCAACAACGCGGCAAGCTTGTTTGCGATTTTGCACTCGACGAAGGTGTGTGGGTCCGGCCGCTTGGCGATGTCGTCGTCATCATGCCACCGCTATCCATAACACACGATGAACTCGCTCGAATCTGTTTGGCTGTCGAAGCAGGAATCCAACACGTTTGCCCATGAGGATTCAGACCGTCTACCATTGCCATGCCCAATAAGAAACTCCGTTATCTGCTGCTTCAAATGCGCGATGGCGATGACCCAATGCGCGACCAAGAAGTCGCCTGCTTTGCCCGTTGTTTGCGCTGCGACGCCGATCAGATTCGTGTCTTTGATTTGATCTCCGGGGCTCCTTCGATTCATGAGTTGAATTCGGTTGATGCCGTTCTGCTCGGCGGAAGCGGTGCCTATTCTGTGGCCGAGGGTGGGCCGTGGTTGGCTGCGGGGTTGGAAGCGATGGGCGAGTTGTACTCGTTGGGCAAGCCGACGTTCGCGTCATGCTGGGGATTTCAGGCCATGGCACGTGCAATGGGGGGCGTCGTGGTCACAGACCTTGCCCGCGCGGAAGTTGGTTCCGTCGAAATCATGCTGACAGCGGCCGGAAAAGAAGATCCGCTGTTTGGCGGGTTGCCGAGCCGTTTTCTCGCGCAGATGGGGCACCAGGACATTGTGGTCGATCTGCCTGCCGATGCGACCCTGTTGGCGTCGTCCCAGCGAGTTGCCAATCAGGCGTTCCGTTTTCAGGGTAAGCCGATCTACTGCACACAGTTTCACCCAGAATTAAACCGCGAAGCGTTGCTCCAGCGCGTCGTGGCCTACCCCGAATACCCGAAACGGATCTTGGGCGTGGGATTCGACGAGTTTGCCAACCGGCACTGCATTGAGACTCCAGAAACTGACAGCTTGCTCAGTCGATTCATCGCTCACATGTTCGCGTGATTCGAATGATCCAGAGTGCAGACCGTCTGTGTGAGAGCAATTCAGCAAGTGCAGCTTGGAGGCCGTGAATAAGCGACGCGCAACCCGAGCGTCTCATCGTGTACCAGAAAGACAAGAACAGATGAGCCCTCGGGTTGTGAGTCCTTCAGGGATTTTAGTGGCTGGTTTGCAACGGTTTTCACATCCTGTCACCTTGGAGGTCGTGCAGCATTCAAATCTATCTCGCTTCTCAAGTTTAGATCCAGTCATCTCTCCCGAGTACGTGTTTAGCTTGCTCGCAAG
>NYXM01000074.1 GCA_002685655.1 Planctomycetaceae bacterium | reverse complement strand
CGAATTGAACGGGTTAGAGCCTAGCCTCACGGGCAATGCAACTCACCGCACCACGCCTCGGGCCTGAAATCAGCCGCCGGTCAGGTTGCGCGCTTACAGCGAAACGGCGAACGTGAGTTGGTTCCGATCACCGAGCGGCTACAGCCGAATCTGGACGAGGCAGCCAAGAGCGTTCTGCGTACGATGGAAGTGATCAACTGAAAAAACCCGCCGAGCATTCCCACCGGGTTCGCGATTGAGTCGGGATTTTCAATCCCACCCAGCCGATCGCTGATCTCCCTCGCTCGTCCCGCCAACCGTTCAGCCTGTTTGGGCTTGTTTGCCGCCTGGTCCAATGATCTGAACAAATACCTTGAACTTCGGCTGCGTGAAGTCAAAGCCTTACTGGTTGAACAAAGGCCTTGAACTTCGGCTGCGCGAAGTCAAAGCCTTACTGGTTATTTGGCGTCATTCGCCCAAGGTCTGAACGTCGTGCAATAGCTCCGAGACCTGCGAATCTGGTGCGTTGTTTTCCAGCAGCTTGCGGAGACGTCGCTCCAGTTTAGCAACTGATTTCTTAACAGGATTGGTTCCATACTTGTAGCGCAGAAGCATCGTCGTTTGAACAAAAAAACCTAGTAAGTACAGGACGGCGAATCCAAGCATCACCATTCCAAACCCGCCGGTGAAGGGACTCGTGCGACCGAGCATCACAGCGAGAACGTGTAGGACAACCGCAGCACCACCAAATACTCCACCCAGCACCCACATCCCATACATCTTGAATCTAAGAAACCCATCAAGTTCGGAAGCCTCGGTTGCAAAGTCTAACTCTTCAATGACTTCATCAAGCATCTGGTCACGCCTATTCGACTCGTTCGGCGCATTCACGTGCTTAGCAACCGCAGCAGAAATACGTTGCTCATTGACGACAAAGTCAGGGTCGGGTCGGAGTTTTGCCGCATTGAGAAAGCGCAGTTCTTCAATCGTCTCGGGCAACTCATCTCGAGCTGGGATTCTGGTTTCGCCAACAAGTACGGGAATCGTCTCGATTTCGCGAGCGAACGCCGTTTCTATTTCTATGCGAACGTAATCATCGGGATTGTTTAGGCGTCTGTTGCCGTCGTTATCCGCAACGCTGACCCACATTGAACCGATCATGACGAGAACGACATCACAGCTTTCGATCGCGTTCGTGATGGCCGAGCGAAAGTCAGCACCAAGATCGATGGAATCAACGTCTTTGAAAACGTTCTCTTGGCCAAAGCGGTCGGCAAGTTTCTCGTATAGCCGCCCCACTTCGCTTTCAGTGTCAACACGTCGATACGATATGAATATCTTGGACACAGGTTTAGTTCAGCCAAATAACCAATGAATTAGCCGCGATCATCGCGGCATATCAGCTGATACTCTTAGCTAGCGCGGGATAATTCTGATATCCGGCGCTAGCGACCACCCTATCGAGTGGCGGCACCTCAGTCAACTTTTTTGCTCGTGCTGGATCGGACCAGCGATGATCTTCCTGGCCCGCCCCGCCAACCGTTCAGCCTGTTTGGGCTTGTTCGCCGTCTGGTCCAATGATCTGAACAAAGGCCTTGAACTTCGGCTCGTTCCTCGCGATGTCAAAGCCTTACTGGTTATCTCGCGGAACCTCTCTTGAGGTGTCGGATTCTATCACGCAAAGCAACTTTGAGTTCAGGCAGCTCGTGCACAGTTCGCCCTATGAAGAAGACCCTGTATGCAACGTCTGCTCTCCTTGATTCTGGGTCAGCGCTTCGAACGAATAAACACTTCTCAATTTTGCCTGGATCAATCACGTATTCGATCTCTTCTCTGATCGTAGAGATATGGACGACGACAATTGGGGCAAGCGCGAATAGCCTCTGGAACGCCGGCCACCAGTCGTCTTCGGACCCAATACGATAATTGTCTAGCTCACGAGCAAAGCCAGTTGGGATTTTGGTCATTTCGGAACTGTTAAATTTCTGCATCTCGGCGTAACTTGGTAGACGATCAGGGGCGAGCATGTGGATTACGCGTAGGGGAGTCGCAACCGCAGCTATTTGGTTCGCAACCGTTTCGACCGGTTTGGCCGATTCACCCAGAACCATGACGCCCGGCGGCGTCAATTGTAGAAGTACAGAAGCGATCAGATACAGCACGACTCCCCACCAAGTCATATCGAGGAGGTAGAGGGATCGATCAAAAAGCACGTCAGTCGAATCGACGTCGCCGCCAAGTGTCATGAGGAGGACGTTGCCGAAAATCAATATGAGAGATATTAGCAAACCAACTGGAAATACAGTTGTCTTAAACAACCGCCACGGATTGGCACATGCGAGCTGACACATCATTCCACATTCCCGTATCGGGAGCTTCCGATAGACCCGTGCCGTTTCGATCACAGACAAGATCCGAAATCCAAGAAGCAACACGAAAGGTGAGGTGAAGAACAATCGAGTTAACACGCCTTGTCTCACAAGAGGTTGGAGGCTATCAGGCAAGCGTCCATTGATGCTTCACCTGAGCGAGGTAACGAATTGCGACCTATCCGGCTCAGGACGAGACGGATAAACGCGACATTCGTTGCAATTGCTAATTGGCTAGAGTGAACGGAAACGTGGAATGGAAACTCGAATTAGTCCAAACCGCGTCGATCGCCTTCAACCTCCTACCGTACTTCTGAGTTCCTTTCCAATGCCTCTTTCTCGGCGTCGAGTCGCCTCACCATATCACCAATCGCCGATTCTCTCTGCTCTGCAATCTTAAGAAACTCCTTATGATCCGCTTCCAATGCAACAAAAATGGGCTCAAAAAATTCCTGCACTGCACGCTCATCACCCGATGCTGTTCTCTTGCGATAAACGTCGAGATCCAGTCTTCGTGACCTCAGTTGATCTACCGTTGCCCGGTAGCGATCCGCATTCTGTCGATTCTGATTCACAGCCGACTGCGAAATGACCAGTGCCGCGTACGCGGACGCGATGACCCCTACCCCTGCGACCACGGCCAGGTGCGGTTGCATCACCGACAGAAGCCCCGCGACGCCTGTGAAGGTCGATGCAACGAATACGCACAGCGTTGACTTATTGAGGGCGTTGCCAGCGGCCACTCTATGTTCGTCGCCGCGTTGTTCGAAATAGTCGATTTGATTGTCGAGCAGAAACCTACGCGTGTATTCGAGCCCAAGGAGTTGATCCAACGGCGTGTGCGAAGCGTTTTCCATCACTGCCTTGAAGTACGCGAGCCGCTTTGCCTCGGCCTTCGCTCGCTCACTGGCCCATTCATTGGCGAAGCCTCCACTTGTTATTCGACGGAGCCACATGGCTGCGAGACCGCTTACGACAACTCCCAAGAGGCCAATCACCCTGACTACCCAGGGCCCCAAACTACTCAGCGGCTCCTGAAGACCGCCAGCCATTAGAAGCAACGCACCAAGGCTAGCCGTACAGAAGACTGCATTGTCTGCCAGGGCAACGGTGCGCTTGAAGTTGTCGCGAGCGGACACCGCTCTTGAGTTCTGATCTTCATACATGTCCGCTATGCCCCTCGGGCATTCTCCGCGGAGATTCTTGGCAAGTGATGGCGCCTTCTCCGCGAACACCTCCGCGTGCTCGGTAGGGACGATTCTCCAGTCCGTGGCAGAGTCGCCGCATCCGATTGCATCGCGAGCAGCGTCTATTAACGAATCCTCATCCGGCATAGTAGTTACCTCCGGCGCCACCTCTGCTCTTGGGCCTTGCGTCCAAGCTGACCGGGCGGCCGCCAATCAGCGTTCCACTCGATTTCCACTGGATCGTCCGCTCCGGTCCAGCGTTTGGTCAGGCTGCGCTTTGTTACCGAATCTTGAAAACAGTGCTACCCTTTTTGCTGATCCGACTTGCGAGCTTGCCATCTATTACGAGTTGATTGAGCGTTTGACGGATTTCGTCAACGGAGTAATTGCGAAACACTCTGAAATCGGCCTTGTTGCCTCCCCATTGGTGGATCCGCGGTGCGTTAAAATACCATCTATCGTATAGTGAGAGAAACCTCACGACCATTTCGGCAAGTTCGTTTTTGCTAGAGGTTGTGCCAGACTCGAGATCGTCTATTTCGGGGCCGACCTCTACCGGTGCAACAGAGTCCCGTGAAGGCAACTTCTCAATGCCTTCGATCAATTTGGCAATGTCATGATCAAAACTGTTACCGGAACGAAGTGTCGCAGCGTTGATGTCGGGTAATTCAGACAGTGTATCTGGAAGTTGCTTCTCGTTCGGAATTGACGCTCCATTAACTAGAACAGGCAAGCAGGGAATCTGTTCTGAGAACGCTGCGTCAATTTCTACTCGCACCCAATCGCTCTGATCATGGATGCGGCTTTTGCCTGAATCAGCCGTAGCCAGCCACCGATCTCCGATCATCGCAAGGACAACGTCACAATCATGAAGGGCGTCTTGGATATACTGCCGGAAGTTTGCGGCAAGTGGAATGTTGTCGACGTCAACGAATACCTTGTCAGAACCAAAGTGGTCCTTCAATCGCTCACACAGCCACCCTGTGGCAAACGGCGTATCGTCTCTGCGATAGGAAACAAATATCTTCTTCATCACTGGTGCTCAGCTGCCTAACCAATAAACGATCCACGATCATCGCGGGATATCAGCTGATATCCTCAGCTAGCGCGGGATAATCGTGATATCCGGCGCTAGCGGCCACCCTATCGAGTGGCGGCACCTCTGTCAATTTTTCGCACGCAACGGATCGGACCAGTGGTGATCTCTCTTACCCTCGCCCTAGCCGATCACTGATCTCCCTCGCCCGTCCCGCCAGATGTTCAGCCTCTTGGCCACGTCTGCGAGTCTTCGTTTTAGTTCCACCAGCTGTTGTTCTGCAGTCGCCATGTAATTCGCCCTCGTGCCTGGTTGTGAAAACCAGCAGCGTGTGGGCGGTTGGAGAAAGGGCAAGGTGGCCTCTTCCAGGCGACTAGGCACTCCGATTCGTACAATGGGAGAGCTCGGCCGTTGCATCAATTGCCACCATAAGAAGCACTGACCAATGCCAACAACATGGAAACAAGCCGACGTATTTCCCATCATCGCGCAGATCATCCGCGATAGTCACGCCAAAGAATGTCGATACATCACACACGATGAAATCACTGCGGGATTGCTTGCAGATCCCGCCGCAACCGTCATCATCGCCGAGGCACAAACGGAAAGCGGCGAAACACGGTCACTCGAATGGCTGGCTCACAACATGGTTGCGTGGTTCAGCCAACGGATTACCGTAGGGCAAACCGACTGGGATAAGACCTTTGATCGCCAAGAGATCAAAGGCAAATGGGCCTACAAACCGAAAGACTAACCCTGCGTGGCCAACTCCGCGAGTAGTTCACTCCCGTTGTAGCCGATCGCTAATCTCCCGCGCACGTCCCGCCAGCCGTTCAGTCTGCTTGGCCAGGTCCGCGAGTTCGCGTTTTAGTTCCGCCAGTTGTTCTGATGCAGTCAACATTGAATTCACCCTTGCTTGGTTGTCGTGATCGAAACCAGCAGCGTGGCGGGAGAGCGGGCAAGTGCGTGGCGACGCGATTACGAGTAAGTGCTCAACCGAATGGCGGATGGATCGACACACACAGTGCGGACTTCGACCAGCAGCAGATTGCCACATGCCAGGACCTGGCCGGCGATCCAGGCAGGCCCGATGCCGATCTACTGCCAAGCTACATCTTCCGTTGGTGCGATACGGGCGCGAGCCCTGGTCGATACCGTCGATAACCGGCATAACTGACCGGTGCAGAGGTTCGGAATGGCAAGATCATTGGTCCCACGAGACCGATAGGGAAGCGTTTGGAGCCCAGCCGCAATCTGCATCGGTCACAATAACGAGTTGTCAAAACCCGTGTTCTCAGCGCGTGTCGGTCGACAACACCGGCGTTAGATAATCCTACGCCGTTGCGCGCTCATGACTAACCGGCCGAGTGCAGAAACTGCATGGTGCTAAGTGACCGAGGACAAAACCTCCTCAGTAGTTTTGGCGCAATCAAAAAATCCGCCGGAGAACGAAAAGGGCGGAGCGCATCTGCGCGCATCGGTGTTCGTTCACCTTCGCCAGCTAGCCAATGCCGTTAGCAACGTCGAAAACGCCGACGCGCGCAACGACATTGGGCAAACGGCATCGGTTGCGCCCCGACGCTGCTTCGCGTCACGCGGATTCACCCTGAAAGTTATCGGCAACGGCCAATCAAAAATCGAGGCCGGCAGTCAACAGTTACATCGTCGATTTGATAACAGCGAGGGCATGCTCGCCTAATTCATTTCTCCAGTGATCTGCCAGAGTAGAGGTCGAATCGCTCAGTCAGTTGCCATGACCAATCGTGGAGGAATCTTGTTGTACTCTGAGCGTCGTATGTTCATTAATCCGCAAGCAGCTTCGCAAGGTTACCGCGCGCTGCGGAGTCATTTGGCTTCAGTTGCAGAGTTTTTCTGTACCATCGGATCGCTTCTTTTTGTTTTCCGAGCTTCGCCAACGCGAACGCTATGTTGAAGTGGATGTCGGCGTCGTTCGGCTGCAGACGATTTGCGCGTTGATAATACGAAATCGCCTCGTCGCAACAGTCGAGCTCCGCGAGCACGGCCCCGACCATGTGGTGGGCGTGCCCGTCATCGGGGTTGATTCTGATCACTTCCTTGAAACTGGCCAGCGCCTCTTCGAAGCGGCCTTGTTCGACAAGTGTGGCCCCCAACAGTTGATGTGCTTGGGCGTAGTCCGGCATACGGACCAGTCCTCTGCGGTAAAACGCGATGGTGGTGTCTATATCCCCCGTCGATTTCATGTATCCTGCCGCTAGAATAAATGCCTCTGGGTCCTCGGAAAGCCCATGGCGGGCACGCCAGTCGATTGCCTGGACGGCGAGGGGTCCGGCCTCGTTGTGCTTGCCGGCCCAATTGAGCACCTTTGCCAGGTTGCGCAAGGCAACCGCGCGGGCTTCTGGAGAAACCCTCGCCGTGACACGCCTTGCGGTCTCGTCAATCGCCTTGTCATTCCACGAGGCGTGTTGTCGGGCGATGCCCTCGTCAAGCATCCGCTTGATGATCGCCTGGGCGATGAGTCGGTTTGTGTCGATTGTCGGGTGAACGTGATCCAGGAAGTACTCGCGGCCTGGCGAGTTATGGCCGTAGTTGCGTAAACACTCAAGCCTGAGCAGTTCTTCCGCGTCGACGGTTGGAACTACCAGCCGTTCTGCAGTGCGCAAGACGATGTTGCGCATTCGTGTTGGGATCCGTAGCGGACAAACGTCTTCGTCAATCGCGCGGTCCAGCGCGTCTCGCGCTTCGGCCAATCTTCGCGTTGCCAGTAGAGCCAGGCCCATTCGGTAGTGCAGCTCGGCGTAGCGGTCGTCGATGCCAGCGGCTTGTTCAAACGCCGAGAGCGCTTCGTCCGGCCGACCCGCTGCCTGCTGCACGTTGCCACGATCGTAGTGCGACGACCAGGTCTCAAGCTCATCTTCACTCAGCCTGTTTTGGTGCTGACTCTTGAACGGCGCACAATCCTTCACGTTGGCCGTCGGCACGATAAGCAAGACACTGGCCCCTGCGCGCCGGGCCGTGTCGACGATTCGCGCCAAGTTGAACTCGAAGTGATCGAGGATCCGCTCGCGCAACAGATCGTCCCGATGATAGTCGGCGGGACCAACCGAATGGTCGAGCTTCGCGTCCACTTCGGTCGGCAGCTCAAACGTGCCGTCCTCTGCCCGTAGCAGAGACGACAGCAGAGAATAGGTACGTGTTCGGCCGACGGTCGTCGTCACGCGGCGGAGCGTGGCCGGCGTCTGTCTGAGTTCACGATAGGTCCGGTCTTCGAGGAATTCGTTGTGGCCGGAGTAGATGATAAACAGATCGGGTTGATATTGGGCAAGTTCCTCCATTAGGGCCGCCACCCGATAACTGGCATAGCTGACGCCGCCCGCGTTGATTACTTCCCATTTGCGCGACGCATCGGCAAGCGGCAGCAGCTCGCGCAACCAGCCAGGAAATGATGTCGTGTCGTCAAACGGCCGGCCGTAGGTTGTCGAACCGCCCATGCAGAAGACCCGATACGTGGCCGGCGGTTTCTTTTTGGGAAACTGTTGAGCGTTGAAATAGGCGAGTTTGTTGTTGGCCGTGACCAGCGCCAGTCGTCCGTCATCGATCCGTTCGACGAAGAGTGGGACCGTGGATTCGAAACCGACGTAAGGATCACGAGTTGCCAGAATCGGCTGAACGAAGGCCATTAAGACAAGTTCGACGACGACGAAAAACAGCACGCAGGTGGACGTAGCGTAAAGGAATTTTTTCCAAAGCGGCAGCGGCCGCCGGGAAGCTCGATGTTTGCCGTCCTGGTTTGACGATGCTGTTTTCGATCGTTTCGTTCGCTGCCTGCGCATCGCCACATTCAGTTTGCCCCCAGACAAATCACCTTGCCGCTGTGCAACGAGAGATACGCCCGCCCACCGGCCACGGAAAGGCACTCATGAACGACCGGCCCGGCAACGGGCAACTCGGCCAACTCCTTGCCGTCATTGATCGCCAGGGCCCGTACCGCGTTGGATGCCGTATCGAAGCCGTCCAGGCGGCCCGCGACGAAGAGCGTCTTGTCGGCCAGCACCATGCTTTTGATCTGGGTGCCAAGCGGCATTTTCGTCGACCAGCCACGGCCGCTGACGAGCGACTTTGCAAACAACTGGCAGTCGCCCGATATTTGGCCATCGCCGCCATTCACTTTGCTTGGTCCAGTGAAGCCGCAAATCCACTCCTTATTGAACGCCAGCATCTGCCCGCTTGCTTGGCCGGTCGACCATTGTTGCAGGTTCTTGCGCAGGGCGATCGGCCGCTTGTACCAGGCGTTGTTCAGCAGGCCCAGCCGCGACGCACGGAGGTACTCGCGGGCCGTGCTGCTGCGGGCCTCGCCCGTTTTGGCGTCGAACTCCCAGTCGGCCATGTGGATTTCGTCGTCGCCCGCGACCAACAGATCCGGCAAAGTGCCGTAGCCTTCAGGATTGCTATGCCAAACGACCTTGCCCGATGCAGGCTCGGCCGCGTAGACATGAACGCCGCCGTCGGCCGCGCCGTGACGACCGACCGCGAAGTACGCAAGTTTGTCATGAACCAACACACCGCCAACAACCGGCCAACGTGATTCTAGCTGTCCATACGCAACGATCCGCCGATTATCGAGGGCGGCGCGGAACCGCCACACGAGTTCGCCATCGCGGGCGCGCAGACAATAGACGCACCCGTCGCGCGCCCCAAATAGACACAGACCTCGATACACGGTAGGCGGACAGTCGATACGGCCGCCAGCCGTGAAACCCCAACGCGACGCGCCGGTTTCCGCGTCCAAGGCGGACAGCTCATGCGTGTCGCTTGCAGCGACCAGCACCATTCCGTCGGCCACAACGGGACTTGTCAGGCGTCCCCCGTCCTTCTGGTCCCATTCCTTGCGGTTGAATGCGGCGTCAGGATCGGTCAGCGTGCGCTCCCAAAGCCGTCTCAATTGTGCTGGCCCAGGCGTCGCAGCGCTACCACTACGATGTGGGTCGCCGCGATAGGTTGTCCACGCGGCTTTTGATTCCTGCTGGCTTGCGAATTCGGTTTCGAATGCCGGTCCAGTTTGATAGCGATCGTCAGACGTTGGAGCCGGGTCACCGTCCTTTGAAGCAAGACCCAGGAAGCCGCGCAGCAGAGGATAACATGCACAAGCGTGAGGGAACGTGTATACCAGCCCGTTCGCCGGAACGACACCGGCGGTCCGGCACGAGTTTCTCGCAGCGGCAAACCGCGTGTGCTCCTCGGTCACCACGTCGACAAAATCCATCGAGCCACAAAGGAAGTATCGCTCGGTAGCGACGTCATACATGCAACGATGCTTGATGCCGCCGTGCGCGAGCCGCTTGGTGACTTTGCCAGACTTTGGGTTCAGCCCTTCCCAGGCGTAGGAGGGCTTTCCTTCCGGACCGATAGAAGCGGCGTTGTGAACCCACACCAGGTCATTCAAATGGACCACTTTCGCGTAACTGCCGCCGTGCCCGATCAGCCGATAGTTGTAGGTCCACAAGTGCAAACCGTCCTGAGCGGAAATCGCGTGATTTCCCTGACCTCCGAAAACCAGGATTCCGTCCTGATAGAGAATCATTTCGAGGCTGCTCGGTTTCGTTGGCCAGGATTCCGTGCTGCTGCGCCATAGCTCTTTACCGGACGTCAGGTCGACGCAAACGACACCATGTAGGCGTTCGCCTTTCTCGGACCGGAAGCCAGTTTGCAGAAACGCACGGCCGTCGCCGGCAACCACGTCCGACGCTCCCTCAAACCGCCACAGCAAGTCGCCCGTGTCGGCGGCAAGGCAACGGATATCGGAGCGGGTCCGAGCCAACAGCTGCCCGTCCACAAAGAATAGTTCCTTCGGCGAACCGGCTTCCGGGTAGGTCTGAACGACTTCACCGGACCTTGCGTCCAGCGCCACCAGCGGACCGTCGTCTTTGACGACGTTGTAAACGCGGCCGCCGACATGAACGAGAACCGGGGGTGACTGCAAACTCGTGGCCCGTCTCCAAAGCAACATGCCGTTGTAGGCATCGCGCGCGATGAGCTTGTTGCGGTGTTGGGGCCCGTCGTCTGTCTCCACTAAGTCGTCGAACACGTACACTAACCGGTCTTTCGACGCCACCACGCCTGGCACCGATGCTTTGCGATTGCCGGTCGGCCAGTTCGGACCGGCAACCCAGCGCACCCCCGTTGGAATGTCGACCTTATCGCGCGAAACGGCGTTCCGCGTGGCGTTGTAGCGACGGTGTGTCCACTCGTCCATAGCTTTCGGGCGCGGCTTGCGGAAGCTCAGCCACTGGCTGCCATCGATTTCCTTCGTTCCAAAACCTGCGACAGCTCCCTTATCCGCGTACTCGCTCAGTTGTTTCTCGACGGTAGCGAGCTTGCTCACGAAAGCCACACCGCCAGGCCGCAGGACGCGGAGCACTTCGTCTAGCAACTTGTCCTTGTCCAACGAACCGGAGAGGTCCTCGGCAACAAGAAGATTGACGAGGTTATCCGAGTAGGGTAGTTGTCTTAGCGAGTCGTGCTCGATTGATACGACGCCAGTCAGTCCTCGCGAGCGAATCTCCTTCCGCGCCTGTTCGATTGATTCACGATCGCGAGTCAAGCCGTGTACGAGAAACTTGCCCCCTCCCGACAACTCGCTCGTTAGTGCCACGTTGCGAACCCCCAAATGGACACAAAGTCCGGCCTGATCTCCCAGCGAAGTGAGCATCGTCTTGGCCAATGCGCTGTGGTCCGCCGAAAATCCTTGGGCGGGCTGCAAAAGAGCAACGCCCGCCACAACCAACATCATGGCAAGCCAACAGTAACGTATCGGATGCGATGGCCTCGGCATTGCGTGTGCTCCGTAATTGGACGCGGCGTTTTCGGATTAAGTGGACATAAGTCAACAAACCGTCGGAGCGCTTATGGTAAGGCAAACGCAATCATCGATCAAATTTCGAGCGTGGGTCTGCAGCGCGGGCATTTGCGCTGCGGAGGTAGTGGCGTTCAATGCCGTGTTGCGTGCCGGCGATGAGGAAACCTTCAGGATGATCAACGGAATTCAGTTGGCCGCCGGCAGCGGCACTCTGCTGCTGAGGCGCCTTTGCGACGATGATCACTCCCGGAAGTCGTCTTCTCATCGTATCGGGATGCCTGGAAATGGACCCTCCGCTCGTTACAAAGCCTTTACGAGAATGGTGGCCTTGGGAGCGTACATTAGGAGGGAACGGTTCGACCAACATCTCATTTTCAGGAGTGGACTCATGGCAGACTGCATGACGCGCTGCAGCATTATCGCGACATTGGCCGTCTTTGCCTTGGCGAATTCCGAAGCCTTATTGGCTCAACACGTAGCGACCTCTCATGCTCACCGGCCCTGGACGAGCAACGTCGTGATTCCGCAGTCGCGGGCGTTTTCGGTTCGGCGGCAAGCCACAGTACAGATCGTTGGCGTCAACGTGGGAGTAGTGATTGTCGAGCAGGTGGCCACCACGACGATGGACATCGAGCTGCGGAACCCTGCAAGTTCACGGCTGGAGGCGGAACTCGTCGTGCCTGTACCTGACGGCGCGGTGGTGCGCAGCTTTGATTTCCAAGGCGCCGCCGAAGAACCGAGCGCCCAGTTGTTGCCGCAGGAAGAAGCTCGCCGCATGTACGATTCGATCGTTGCCAAGGTACGCGATCCGGCGTTGCTGGAGTTCATCGGGTACAACCTGATTCGTTCCAGCGTGTTTCCGGTCGAAGCCAATGGTGCGCAAAAGGTGAGGTTGACCTACGAGACAATCCTCGCCGCCGATGGAGACCGGGTCGATTACGTCCTACCCCGCTCTGAGTCGCTGGACTACCACGTGCCGTGGCATGTCAGCGTGCGGATCAAATCCAAACGACCCATCGCCACCGTCTATTCGCCCAGCCACCAGTTGGAAACACTCCCGGGGCCCAACGACAAGATCGTATCGGCGCGGATCCCCAAAGAAGCTCGCACCCAACCGGGTTCATTTCGTTTGTCGTACTTGTTACAGAGCGATGGCGTCACCGCGTCATTGCTCGCGTATCCCGAATCGGCTGACGGCGGGTATTTCCTGCTACTGGCCGACCTGCCGCCGCACAACAAGGACAGGCGGGACGGACTCACGATGAGGCGGGAAGTGACGCTGGTGCTCGATCGTTCTGGCAGCATGAACGGCGAAAAACTGCAGCAAGTTCGCGAAGCAGCGCGCCAGATTGTCGCTGGCTTGGACGATGGCGAAGCGTTCAACATCATCGTCTACAACGAAGCCGTGGAGAGCTTTGCGCCCCGGCCCGTCATCAAAGATACGCGAAGCGAAGCCGCCGCGCTGGCTTATTTGAATTCCATCAAAGCGCGTGGGGGCACCAACATCCACGACGCGCTGCTCGAATCGCTGCGTCCCAAGCCGACCGATGGGATGCTGCCGATGGTGCTGTTTCTGACTGACGGTCGACCAACCATCGGGCAGACCGGCGAGAATGTCATTCGTGCTTTGGCAACCAGCGCCAACGTTTACCGGCGGCGGATCTTTACATTCGGCGTCGGCGTGGACGTGAATTCGCCGCTGCTGGAGAACCTGGCCTACCGGTCGCGGGCTGCAGTCACCTTTGTGCTTCCCGGCGAAGACGTGGAATTGAAGGTGGCTGGAGTTTTCAAGCGACTATCGGGCCCGGTATTGGCGGACCCCAAGCTGCGTGTGCTCAGCTCAAACGGCAAACCGGCGATGGGCGAGTCAGCGAGGTGATGTCCGCCGAACTACCCGATCTGTTCGAGGGCGATCAACTGGTGCTGTTGGGGCGCTATGTCGGGCGGAAACCGGTGACATTTGCCCTCTCAGGGAACTACCTCGGCAAGAAACGCACGTTTAAGTTCAAGTCCGACTTTGACAAGGCCACGACGCGCAACGCCTTTGTATCGCGTCTGTGGGCGGGACGTAAGATCGGCATGTTGGTCGACGCGATTCGCTCCAGCGGCGCTAACCCTTCCGCCGCGGAAAACGATCCCAAGTTCAAGGAGTTGGTCGACGAAATCGTGCGGCTGTCGACCGAGTTCGGGATTCTCACCGAGTACACCGCGTTCCTGGCTCGCGAAGGCACGGACTTGTCGCGAAAGGACTCCGTGTTGGCGGAAGCCACCGGCAACTTTCGGCGTCGCGCTATCCAGGCTCGCGTTGGAACCGCCGCGGTCAACCAGGATCTGAACAGCATCGCTCAGAAAGCACAGAGCGTCGGGAACCGCCGCAACGAGTTCTACGACGCGAAACTCAACCGAGTGGCCATTACCAACGTCCAACAAGTCGCCGACCTGGCCTTCTACTGCAAAGGGAACATCTGGATCGACAGTCGCCTGGCGGACAAGAACAAGAACGAACAGCAGCCGGCTCGCGAAATCGAGTTCGGTTCCGAGCAGTTTATGCAACTCGCACGCAAACTCGCCGCGAAAGGCCGTCAAGGGTCCGTCGCGTTCGACCGAGACACGCTGTTGCTCGTTGACGGCCACCGCGTGTTGATCAAGGCACCAAAACCGTGATGTGGACTGCGACGATGAATCGCCGCGGGCCGAAGAAAGACGTTACCATCAACTATCAAGAGGAGCCTGACGATGTACTGCACACTGAAACTGGCTGTCAGCCTGTTCGTTTTTGCCACACTAGCGGTGACGACTGTCGTGCATGCTGAGACTGAGGTGGAAGAGAAACCCGTCGTCCAGATCGCGATCCTGCTCGACAACTCGGGCAGCATGAGCGGCTTGATCAATCAGGCGCGCGGCGAACTGTGGAAGGTGGTAAACGAGTTCGTCACCGCCAAGATCGACGGAGTTCGTCCCGATCTGCAGGTTGCCGTGTACCACTACGGTAGCCCTCCGGCCACACAACTTGTGCCGCTGACGGATGATCTCGACAAGGTCTCCGAGGCGCTGTTCGGAATCCCGGTGTCGGGCGGCAGCGAGTATTGCGGTCAGGCGATAGACATGGCCACCAAAGAGTTGCAATGGAGCGAATCGCATGACGACCTCAAGCTGCTTTTCATCGCCGGGAACGAACCGTTCACGCAGGGTCCGGTCGACTACCGCGAGGCATGCAAGGCTGCGATTGAAAATGGAATCCTCGTCAACACCATCCACTGCGGCAACGGCATCCCCAACGGCTGGAGAGACGGAGCGGTGCTGGCCGATGGCAAGGCCATGAACATCGACCACACCCAGTCGGTTGTCCACATTGAGGCACCGCAGGACAAGGAGATTGCGCGGCTGGGCGTCGAACTGAACAAGACGTACATCGTCTACGGTGCGAAGGGCGTCGAGGGAGCGCAGTGGCAAATAGCGCAGGACGCCAACGCGAGCAAAACATCGATCGCAGCCGCTCAACAACGCGCGGTCGCCAAGGCGAATGCGTTTTATCGCAACGACGCGTGGGACCTCTGCGATGCCTGCAAAGCAGGAAAGGTGGATCTCGCGAAGATTAAGGCGGAGGACCTGCCGAAGAACATGCGCATAATGACGCTCAAAGAGCGCAAGGCTTACGTCAAGAAAATGCAACAGCAGCGCGTCAGGCAACTCCCGATTAATAACATACCGTTGCTTGGTGTTTTCGATTACCCTCCCGAGACGTAGTGTGTGTTGATTTTTAGAGAGTCTCATGGAGG
>NYXM01000073.1 GCA_002685655.1 Planctomycetaceae bacterium | reverse complement strand
TGCTCGTGTGGGCGATGGTCATGGCGGTTTCCTCCATTAAGGGTGTTCGCATTAGCAGCATTCTCAACACTTCGCTACAACTGTCAAACGCGGGAACATCGTTAGTGCGTCCAAAACCCACGATCTACGGCCGTACGACCCTGAAAGGCTTCGCCGAACGTGGGCTGGTCGGGAGACCAGCCCACAACATGTGGCGTGAGAAATCCACCTTGGCGAATCACGACTTACCGATTGACCGTTCCCGAACGTGTTGGTCGGGGTTCCTGATGACCTACCGGCCGAACGGTCTCGCCGGAACGTTAAGCATCATCCCCGCGTGTCGCTTGTTCGCCAGGAAGTCGCGATACAACTTTCTTTTCTAGTCGAGGCACACGATCTGATCTGTGTCATCCCCGGACTCTGATTTCTCCCAGTGTCGAAACACTTCGAGGTCAGACCTGATTGAACGGATGACAAACGCCAGCAAAGTGACATCGTCCAGCCAGCCCAACACCGGGATTGCATCGGGAACAAGATCGAGCGGCCAGACAAAATAAAGCAGGCCCGCAACAACGAGCAAAAGACTACGGGCAGGAAAACGCTTGTAGGTGCCTAAGCAAAGGTGACGAACCAACCGAAACATGACGTTCAGGTCTTCCCAGATTTTCACCAGGGGGCCGTCTTGTCCGAGTGCGGTTGCCTTGGCCGTCGCGTTTCTCGCCAGGCTGTAAAGCTTGTCAGGATCGTTCAGGTATTCTTCGGCTCTGGCCTTCGCCTTGGAGAATACTCGGCTCTGTTGTACGTCGCTCATACCGTCGATCCCTTCGAGTGAAGTTTCTGAGTCCGCTTGTTGGGTCCAGTGGATTGTTCGCGGTGCCCGACAAAGTGGGAAGGCGAAATGTCGTGAGCCTCCACAGGTCGGCCGCTGATCTTGCGTACTTCACGGACACTCTGTTCGCAGGAATCCTCAAATGATAATTCCTCCAAGAAATTATTCGCCTGGACCAGCATTTTCTTGGCGAGAGGGGCAGTGAAGGTCTCCGGGGACGAGCGGATCTCGGCTCGGTGAGGGCGGAGGTGTAGTGAATCGTCAGGGCGGAAGAATACGGCGTAGGAAGCCGAAACGGCAGGGTGGAAGGCTATTGGCTGAATCCAAAAGAAAAATCCGAACCATTGGTCCGGATTTGCTTTGGTCAGCTTTCCATTTCGTCCACGTCGTCAGTTAGCTGCTGGCAAACGCTACTCACCCTACGTCATGGCATCCGCTATAGAGGCCGCCTCTTTCGTGGACGCTTCAAGTACAGATTCCCGCTTACAAGAAAACCCGACGATGTATCCTCCTTTCTGGTGCGGCTCGATATGGCTTACGCGGGCTTGAAAGAACTCACTGTCGTAGATAACCTCAACTTCCTGTCCGACATCAAAGCATTGGATGTCCTCAAGATACAGGCCGATTCCCGATCGCGATTCGTCGTGGACGTCGGCAAGTATCTGCTCGTGTTGCGAATGAAAGACCAAGGCCACGTCGGTGCCGCGTTCCTTCGCAAATCGTGTCCATTTACGGAGTTCGTCTATGGTCGTACAGCTGTGGTTCGACACGAGATCGCCCTTTGTGCCAAGAGTTTGGCCGGTGGAAGAGTTTCCATTGGAAGTATAGGTCACAAAAGCCAAGCATGATGGACTGTCCTCCCTGGTTCCATCACTTCAGAATGGGAGACACAATTGGTTTTGCGAGGCAAAGTAATTCTGTGTGAGTGAGGTTAGAATCACAGCTCAGCTATGCCACCTGCCGAACTTCGGAGGGAGAGAATTCTATGGTCAAATATCACCTACTCATCGTCGCTGTGATCGTATCGGTCCAAGCTCCACTGGCATGTGCGGAAGGACCGACTAAGAAGATGAACGTCTTCATCCTCGCTGGACAGTCGAACATGGTTGGTTGGGGCGACAGCCTCAAACTGCCCGAAGATCTGCGGAATGGCAGCGACCGAGTTCTGATGTTCGAACACGGCAAGTGGCAACCACTCAAGCCGTTCAAGAATGCAACGAGGAGCCAAGGAAAGTTCGGGATGACCGAATTCTCGTTCGGCCCGGAGATCGCCTTCGCGCATGGGATGGCCAAAGCTTGGCCAGACGAGACAATCGGCGTCGTGAAGTTTTCCGTCGGCGGAACCAGCATTCTCACGTGGAAGCCTGATTGGTCGAAGGAAGATGCCGACCGAGTTGGGCAGGGACGGCTCGGTTCACTTTATAAGAAGCTGCTGGCGAAGATAGATCAGGCAGGTAGAGACCGCGAGATCAAGATCGTGGGCTTTCTCTGGTTGCAGGGCGGCGGCGACATGAAGAACGTTGCAGTTGCGAATGAGTACCTCGAAAACCTCAAGTCACTTGTCGCAGCCATAAGAAAGGACACAGGCGTCCCCGACTTGCCGTTTTTCTGCGGATCGCCACGGCGCACACAAGATCCTGATGACATCTCCGATCTCGTTCCGCAGCGAGTCACCGGTCCCTATCCGGCAGTCGAGTTTGTCCTCAAAGCCCAGTGGGATGCTCAGAAGGAGATACCGAATTCACGCACGGTCATTCTTCGAGACATCGAAACGCATCCAATGAACGTCCATTACAACACAGCCGGACAACTGATGGTTGGAAAGTTGTTCGCCGACATTTACCTCAAGACGTCATTGAGAATAGGAGGTCACACACCACAGAAAATTCTCGCTATGCTCGGCGCCAAAGGACGAGATGCTGTGACGGACCGTCAAGTGGCAATGTACCGTCGCATTTTCGGCTTCATGGATGCCAACAATGACGGACACCATTCGAAGAAGGAATTTATTGATGATGGTCGCTACCTGACCCGCCAAGCACGGCAAGGGATCTTTCGAGCATCCGACGCTAACGGCGATGGGATCGTCTCTGAGGAAGAGTACATTGAAAACCGGATCATCACCGATGAGGCCAAGGCAATCTTCGAGACGATGGATGGCGACGACAATGGAAAGCTGACACGGAAGGAGTTCTCAGCCAGCGAGAAACTCAATGGCGAGGATCTGGCGAAAACGGTATTTGCTGCGTTAGATTCAGATGGCGATGGCGAACTTGTCGTGCCCGAGTATCTTCGCGTCTGGGGACGTTGGGCGAGAAGCGGAGACAAAAGTCTGCCCGCTGCGAGCAAATGATGTTCCGGTATCGCCTATCAACGATGCTCGTCGCTGTTGCAGTGATTGCAGTCGGTGTCTTCCTATGGCTCCGTTACGTCTCTCCGAACGTCGCCCGCTTCAGCATAAGCGGTGGGAATCTGGTTGTTCACCTGACCGATGAATACGCGCAGAGGACGTCATCGAATGATTCCGAACTTCAGTCACTGACCGGTGTCACGGGTGGTGGTGCCGTTCCGCTCTTCCACGATGCATACATCTCGTTTCCGCTCGGCGTCCCAATTGCCGCGGGCACCGTATTCTTCTTCCTCATTGGTAGTGCGTATTACATTCTCAGAAGTCGGATTGTTGCTCGATGAATTCAAGCGCCCGTTCGATCACTTCGTTGGTGACCTGCATATGACCAGCCGTTGGGTAGCGATGAAAGGTGTGTTGCGCTCCGGCAGTTTTCAACGCGTCGACCATCATCAGCGCATTGGAGATCGGCACGGAGCGGTCGTTGTCGGAATGGAGAATCAAGATGGGTCGCATGTCTCGTCGCACGTGACTTACGGGGGACGCCAGCTTTCGGGCCTCGACGGCGTCGCCTGTCGCCGGTGTCCAAATCTGGCCCCAGCTCAAAGTATTAAGTTCGTAGTTTGCGGCCAGGCTGATGACTGCGCGAAAATCGTTGGACGCCGTTTCCCAGCCGCCTGTTCGTGGAAATGGTCCGTCGCCGAGTGTAGCCGCCAGCGAAACCATGTGTCCTCCGGCCGACTGCCCCATGAGGAAAATTCGCTTTGTGTCGATGTTGAGTTGCCGCGCATTGGCCTGCAGGTAGCGTATGGCGCATTGCAGATCCTGGTAACAGGCGGGGGCAGGCGTGCAGCCGACGAGTCGATAGTCAATCGAGATCGCAAAGAACCCAAAACCAGCCCACTGTTTGACTTTGATTGTCGACGTATCTCGTTTGTTACCGCCGCGCCACCGACCGCCGTGAACTGAGAGGATGGCCGGCAGAGGTTCGTCAGAGGTGGGAAAGGCAATGTCCGCGAGCAAACCCGCACCATGGACCTTGCCGTAGACAACATTCTCTTTGTAGGTGATTTGCGCTGGCTCTCTTGCCGCCGGTAGCTCATCGGCCTCGGCGCTTTTGGCGGTAGACAAGCAAACTGCAAGGGAGAGCAGGAAAACGGGCGGTGTACAGCACTTCGTCTTGTCGACCATCGTGGTATCCTCAAGGGGGTAAGTCATTTCGTGGGTGTTTTTTTCTGCGAGATCAGGAACCCAATGAGGTCCGTCAATTCGCGATCCGTCAGCCGTTCTTCTGTTCCTTCGGGCATAATGCTCAGCTTGCCGACATGGAGTTCTTCGATTTCGGAGCGCGCGATCGTTTGCGACTTACCGTCTTTGTCACCCAGTACGATCGTGTCGGGGGTTTCAGCGACTTTGACTCCGGTCTGTACCTTACCGCTGTCGAGGACGACGACCATCGAGGCATAGCTTGGTGCAACTGTCCGGCTTGGCTCCAAGATGGACTCGATCAAGTGGATGCGCGAGAACCGGCTTCCAATTCCGGTCAGGTCAGGGCCTATTCGGCCACCTTCATCATCGAGTCGATGACACTTGATGCACAGCGACTTTTCGGCATTGAAGAAAAGCTCGCGTCCGCGCTCAACATTTCCACGACCTGCCAGCAACAGTTGTGTCAGGCGTTCGTGTTCCAGTTTTGACGCTTTTGCTCGAAAGCGCACGTGCAGCCGAGGCGTTCGGCTGTCACTGGTGAGTTTTACGAGCAATCGGTTCGGTCCGGCAGTTAACGTCCCCTCAAATCGATCCGTATTTGGTCGAAACGATTCGATTTGCTTGCGCGTAAAAACCAGGCGGCCGTTCAACCACACTTGGAACACTCCATCGACGGATGCAAGAAACTGTGCCGGCACGGACTTGGCCGACGACAGATCGATCGATGCCAACCAGCTGTTGCTATCCCCGCCTTCTTCTGCTGGCGTGAGGCCTACGACTGAATCGACTCCGCGGGCAATAACACGCTGCCAGGGATCGAAGGCTGTCGAAATGGTCTGATTTACACCGGCTTTGGTCATACGTTGGACAATCGTCTGAGCTTGCATGTCTTCAAAGGGACCGATTGTCGACCATACGATTAGATTCCCGCTATCGCCGTGGAGTCGTGCGAGTGCGCTGTGGATACGCTTCCGATCCGCCAGCGAGGTCTGTTCGTTCTCCAGCCAACCGCCAAGCACACCCGCAACGGCTGCCAGCACTTCAATGGATCGGTTTGTTGCGGCGACATTGGCAACGGCATCCAGTTGACGTGCTGTGCCGAAGTCGCCGAGGTAGTTAAGTGATGCTAACTGAGTCTCCGATTCCGGCAAACCGTCGACGGCCAATGAAACGGCTCCAGGGTCCTTGAGTTGACGAAGTGACTCGAGACTGACACGACGGAGCTCTGGATCAGCGTCCGCCGCTGATTTTAGGAGCAGAGGTGCGGCGTTACGGACCATCAGCGTGCCGGCGACTGCTGTGGCTGTGCGGCGGACTTGGAGTTCGTTATCGGCCAACATCGACAGAACAAAAGGCACTGCTTCGGTGACATTCCGTTTGCCGAGCGCGGCGAGCGCGGTGGCACGTACGTCTGGGGATTCGGAAGACAGACTGTCTAGAAGCAGCCGATTGCCAGAGATTCGTGGCCGATTGCCGATTGTCTCGAGCACGGCTGCAAGCACTGGGCCGTCTTCGACCCTGTGTGCCAGATCGAGTAGCCGATTCTCATGGTCGCGGGTCATTCCGCGTTCGTACAGACTGAACGCGGCCAACCGGTTCCGCCCGTCTCGCGAACGCGAAATGATTGTCTCGAATAGCAGCGGTTGCGTCTTTTCGGCCGAATAACTTTGCAGCGAGTCGAGGATCTCTGTCACGTGATCGGAATTCTGCTCGTTTCGCAACCAGTCAGCAAGCAAGGCGAATCGAACTGGGACGTTCTCACGACGCATGCGCTGGAGAGAATTCTTCCGGACAGAATGATCAGAATCACCCAGTGTCCGATTGATCGCGTCTTCGACCAAAGCAGTCCGCCCCCAAGCGACGGTATTGGCGGGGCGGGGGGACGGTCGAAAGCCCCAATAGACCCACGGTGCTGGTTGCTTGTGGACGCGCGCCAGCACGTCGACATATTGGCGCCGGCGAAGTGGGTCGGATTCAACGTTCAGTCTTTTGTTGAGTCCATCGACGATCGTGGTATTCGACCGGTCACCCAACGACCGGAGCACGATAGTTCGCAGATCTGGTGAAGCGGGCAGCGGACGATCTGGTTGATCAAGCAGTGTCAAAACCGCCGGCCAATTCTTCGACTTTCGCAACAGCTGCATTGCGGCGTGCGCTTGTGCTGGATCACCACCCTTCCAGGTCTGGGAAAGCCAGCGCGGTGCGTCCGACCAGCGGAGTCGGCCCAGGGCGATAAGAACCTCAAGCAATACACGCGGTTCTTCATTATCGGCAAGGTCCGCGATACGACGTGCGATCAACGGGTCACCGTGCCCCACAGCGATCTGATGCTGAACGAACATCGGGTCAGCCAAATCCGCAATGGCGCGCACAGCCTGGGCCTGGACACGTGGATCGGGATCGGTTTGCGCGAAACTGAGGAGGATATCGATCGCCCGTTCACCGCCGCTGTGCGCAATGATCCAGACCGCGTGCAATCGGCCCAATTCCGTCATCGACAGGTCCTTCATCGAATGTTGAAGATTCCGCAGAAGGTCCTGCGCGTGCGCATCTTCATTCTTAATCCGCTTCTCAATCGCATTTTGTGCAGCAAGGCGTTGATGATGACTCTCGGAACTCAACAACTCGATCAACTTGTCGTCGCTAGTGTTCGATGTAATGATGTGGGCCGATTTGGTCTTCGGCTGGCCTGTGGCGGCAATCCGATAGATCCGCCCTCGTCCGCGCTTTGGGCGTTGACCGTCACACCAGTCGGAAACTAACAGAGAGCCATCGTGATCGACCACGAGATCGGTTGGTTTGAATCCGTAGGGATCAGAAGGCGCACCGGCGGCGAAATCTATTTCTTTCATCGGCTGAAAGTACCCGCCGGATCGCCGTTTGCCGTACCTCACCACCGCCCTGCCCCACTCGCAGAAAAACAGACTTTGGCGATACTCGATCGGAAATGCCGTTTCCAGATAGGATGTGCCGCCTGCCGACGAACCACGGCCCAGGTCCGCCAGCGGGAGGATCGCCTCGGCGGGCCGTTCGGGATAAAGGTACGGATAGCCGTGATCGGCGCCATGGAAGCTGTGACAGACGCGAATCATGTAATCGCCACCGTCATTCTCGTTATCGCGCACAAAGACGTTTAGTTCCTCGTCAAGTGCAATGTCGTAGATGTTTCGCAACCCGGTGGCAAAGACATGCAGATCACGACCATCCGGACGGCAGCGGAGAATTCCGCCAGCTTGAAACAGAAGTCGGTCCCCCTCCGCCCGTTGCACATCGCATCCTCGATCGCCGAGCGCAAGATAGAGCCAGCCATCGTGGCCGACGACCACACCGTTGGCACAATGGAGCCGATTTGAATTATCTTCCGGGGGCAGACCGAGACCATCAAGCAGGTTGCGCCGCACATCGGCGACCCCGTCTCCGTCAGTATCCTGAAGCGCCGTCAGTCGAGGCGCGTGCATTACGAAAACTGAGCCGTCGTGATAAGCAAGCCCCTGAATCGAATTGAAACCATCGGCATAGAGTTGAGAGTTGTCAGCGTATCCATCATCGTCGGTGTCGCTGAGAATACGGATTTCGTCACGTTTCACGATTTCGATACCGAGGCCCGTCACGTAGTCATGAGCGACGAAAAGCGCGCCAGGCTTCGGTCCGATTGCAATCACCGACGGATACTCGACCAGCGGATCACAAGCGAAGAGAGTCGCTTTGAATCCAGCGGGGACGGTCAACGGCGGGAATCGCTGTTCAGTGGCCGGGCCAGTCGCCGGTGCGTTGGTCTCGCTCGCCAAAAGCAGAGCCCCCGCCTCGCCACCGAAGCTCGCAAACACGATCAAGAACACTGTCATCAAGAATTCGGCAGGACTGGAAAGACGTCCCATAAGTGCTCTCACCAAATCTGAAGTTCAGGTAATACGGCGGCTCTCTGGTCCCCAAAATTCGGTTACTCTTGGTCATCATACACAAAACGCCCGTTGAGCATGGTCTTCAGGACGTCTATCTCGGCGATCTCGCTTGCAGGGCACGTCAAATAGTCACGATCCAGAATAACAAGGTCGGCCAGTTTGCCTACTTCCAGCGAACCTTTCGTTGCTTCCTCCAGCGCCAGGTAGGCTGGTCTCGACGTCAGGCAACGCAGCGCCTCCAGGCGACTGAGCCGCTGGTGTTCTCCGTATATGTCGCCTTCGCGATTGCGGCGCGTCACTGCGACTTGCAGCATCAGGAACGGGTTGTAGGCATTCATGGCATGGTTCGGATCGAGACCCATCATGTGGTCGCCCGCGATCGCCGTTGGCACGCCACCTCGAATCCAATCCCCCAATCCGATAAACCGCGCGGCCCAATCAGGACCATATACTTCCGCAATGGCGGCTGAATCCTTGAAATAGAGTGACGGCTGAGTATCAACGCAGACTCCCAACTTCGCTGCTCGGGTAATTGAATCCAACGCGGGGAAATACGCGTGTGTGAGACTGAAACGACGCATGGCGATGTCGGAATGGTCGCGGTGAACGGCCTCCAAGGCATCCAGCACCGCGTCGACGCCCGCGTCGCCCGTCACATGACAGCACCATTGCCAGCCGAGCTGATGGCCTTCGCGGAAGATCTCCGTCATGAGTGGCACGGAGTAGTTCAAGTCTCCGCGATAAGCCGGATCTTTGTGAACGTAGAATTGGATCCGTTTCTTGCCGTACGGTTCACGCAGGTAGGTATTGCCCCAGTGGATTCCGCCATCGACCGTGATCTTGAGCGGCCCAACGCGGACCCATTGGTCTCCGTCGCCCGTCTTCATCCCCAAACGCTCGGTGTACGCTGTGACGTCTGCCGCCGAGCGAAAGCCCGAACGGAAGGTCTGTGTCATGCGGACAGTGAGCTGTCCTTCGGAGTGCATCTTTCGGTAGAGGAGAAAGTCGTCGATGCTGCCCGCCCGTTCAAAAATGCTAGTAATTCCAACGGAATTATAATGCCGATGGACGTTTCGCAGTGAAGCTTGGACTTGAGCTGGCGAGTACGTTGGTCGCGGAATGAATGTCCTTATGTGCGAGCTTCCCCCGGCGATCAACCGCACCTCGCCTTCGGAGTCGCGAAGGACTTCGCCGCCCGGAATCGTCTTCGAGTCATCTTGAACGCCGATCGTTTCGAGCCCCAATGTATTCAGAGCCGATTTTCGAGCCGCGGTGAAGATGACTGGGTGTGTCGTGCAAGCCTGATCCAATTCACGAGGTGTTGGGTGGCGGCGTTCCGCCAGTCGCGTGATGTCAGCTCGCGGAATACAAATCCAGTCTCCAGCGGGAAGCGACTTCGCTCGCCGCCGAATCCACTGCTGCACCTCTGCGATCGTCAACAACTCGACGTGCTGTTGGTTCAGTGCGTTGCGCGCGACGCCGGCAGCATGGCAATGTGCTGCGATGATTCCGGGAATGACTGTCTTGCCATCGAGTTCGACAGCTGTCGTGCCAGCACCGACAAACCGTTTGATCTCCTGGTTGCTTCCTACCGCGACGACGCGCCCGTCGCGAATCGCCACCGCAGTAACTATGCGATCCGCAGCATCCATCGTGAGGATCTTGCCATCGAACAGAACCGTGTCGGCGATGACGGCGTCCTCGGCGATGACGTTCACCGACACACAGATGGCCAAGGCACTTGCCAACAGAAATCTGATCGCCATGTAGTTGGGCACCGCCACTGTAGAGCCTTTCTGTTGTAAGTTCTGAAAAAAGATATAGCATTGCAGGTGACCACGTGGTCCACGGAAAACACGATCGCTTGGTGTGCCGAGGGCAACACGAGGCCGGTGACAGTATAACCGATGACGAAGAGCAATTTCAGCAACCGAAGTTGTTAACATGGCCATCGCACTTGCTATACTTGATGGCAATCACCGTTTCGATGACGAAACTTCACTCAACAAAACGAGATGACCTATGAACGGGCCGAAGTCACTGACGCGGCGTGAAGCACTTGTTTTTGCAACCCAGGCAGCCAGCGCCGTTGCGTTGTCGAGGTTTGCGATGGGAGCTGAAGAACCGTCGAGACGCACGATTCCCGCCGTGCCCGGAATGCTGGCGATTGACTGGCGGCGACGCGAACAAGATGGCGATGGAATCCGAATGATCGAGGAGACCGTCCAGTGGAAAGCCTCCGAGACCGCGATCATTATCTGCGACATGTGGGCCGATCATCCTTGTAAGATGGCTGCCATGCGCGTCGCACGGATGGCCCCTCGCATGAATGAAGTTATCTCGCTGGCTCGCGACCAGGGGGTGGCGATCATTCACGCACCGAGTAGCGGAATGAAACACTATGAAGACACGCCTTACCGCGAACGGATGAAGAACGCCCTGCCGGCAAAGCCGCCAGTGCCCATTCAAGGCTGGTGTTATCTCAACAAGGACCGCGAAGGGCCTTGGCCGATTGTGGACGACATCAAACGCGGCGAAGCCAAGGTGACCGGCTGCGATGACGCGATCGCCAGACCACACGTGGCGACTGATCGGCACCAGCATCCCGATATCCATATCATCGGCTACGATGGCATCAGCGATAACGGCCAGGAGATCTTCAACTTCCTTGAACAGGAAGGCCGAGACAACATCGTGCTGATGGGAGTGCATACGAACATGTGTGTGCTCGGCCGACCGTTTGGGATTCGCCAGCAAAGTTATCTTGGCAAGAATGTCGTTCTATGTCGCGATCTGACGGACGCACTGTACGACCCTCGCGACAAACCGTTCGTCAGCCACGCGCGTGGCGTGGAACTGGTGATTGAGCACATCGAGAGATACTGGTGTCCCTCACTGCTGGGCGAGTGCCTCACCAAGGTAGTCCCAGGCACGTCTGGCCCGTTGGCATCCTGACGCACGCGTTTCATTAGCAGGCAGCGGTCAGGCACGGCATCTTCAATGCGCACGGCGACAGCGCCACGAGCGAAAGCGGCGGAACATCGATGACATTCGCCCGCAGGCACTGACTGGGGCGATCGTCGCTAACTTCACTGGCGGTTTGCCAATTGCATAAACGTGATTGGTTGCTCGGACGATCAGTAGGCCGTCAGCAATTGCAGGAGTCGCCATGCAGGGCTCGTTGATGTCGTTCGTTGCGACAAGTTCGAATTCAGGCCCTGCCGTCACTACAAACACGACGCCATCTTCATTTGCGAAGTAGAGTTTCCCATCGGCGGCAACCGGCGAAGCAGTAAAGCCAGCTTTGCCGCCCCCCAGCCGTTTCTGATACAGCCGCTCGCCGGACCTCGCCTCGTAGCAACTCAAGACGCCATTGTTCCGACAGGCATACAGATAGTCTCCGTAAACAAGCGGAGTCTGCATGTAGATCCCGTCGCGCTGCTTGTACCAGGCGAGTGACTCATCGCGCATCTCGTCATTCTTGACGGTAAGGTCGCCAGTGGCACCTGGCCGCACAGCACACAAGGGACGGACTGAGCCGTGGGCGCTGCTCAAAAATATCAAGTTGTGTGCGAAGATAGGAGTTGGCACCGGGATATCGCCCCCGCCGCCGAGCTTCCAAAGCGGCTTGCCGCTGCCTGGGTCATATCCGCCCGCATGCTTGAAGCCGTTGACAACCAGCTCGGTTCGCGAGGCGCCTCGCACAATCGCTGGCGTGCTCCATGTCGGAACGTCATCGCGCGGCGTGCGCCATAACTCGCGTCCATCGTGAATATCGAACGCAGCCAGGAAAGCGCCTTTCTGAATGTCGCACTGCATGATGACTGTACCATCGTGGATGATCGGCGAAGTGCCGAATTCCCATTGCGCCGTGGGGACGCGGAAGTAACCTGCGTCGAGCACGCCGAGGTCTTTCTTCCACAAGAGCGTTCCCGAAAAGTCGAGGCAGTGTAGACCTTCCGATCCTAAACACACTACGATGCGATTGCCATCAGTCGCGGGCGTCGAATTAGCGTGCGTGGCTTTTGTGTGCCTCTTGATGGTCGGTACACCGCGATGAAGTGTCCGCTGCCAGAGGATCTTGCCGGTGGAATGCGAAAGACAGAGTAGTTTCCACTCGTGCTCGGTGTTGTCTTCTACCGAAGCGATATTGCCATACAAGCCCAGTCGCAGTTGAGGATCTGCTTCACCGCTGACGGCCGTCACGATGAAAACACGACCGCGCGACACAATCGGGCAGGCGTGTCCCAGACCGGGGATTCGTGTCTTCCAACGGACATTGACTCCCGTTTCAACGTCCCACGAATCGGGTAAGTCCTGATCGGTCGCGATGCCACTCGCATTCTGCCCCCGAAACTGGGGCCACTGGTCCGCGGCGCTGCAAGGCAGTTTCAATCCTAGGGCAAGAAAGCCCAGCAGCAGGCCTAGTCGCGTCAACGTTCGAATCGCGCGTTCAATCGAATACATCAAGAGCCTCTTCTGAGTGTGTGCACCGTGTGCCACTTCATCATAATCAGTTGGCTAAGGCCGTACGCTAGTTCGCTACAGTTGAACGAGCGCCCTCGGCAAGTATTTGGGAGGGCACCGGAGTCTGAAAAACACACCACCAGTCTACCACCCTCTCCCGGAAGGGAGAGATGACTGGAGCTAACTCTCGAATCGAGAGAGACTTAACCCGGATTTTTCGCTCAACCGACGTGTCAGCGAGGAAGCATGTGGATTCCTTCGCTGATCAAAGTCGTTGTTCGCTCCGCGAACTTACGTAATGTTCGCGGAGCGAACAACGACTCTACGGACTAACTTGACTCAACTGTAAAGATGTCGCCGCGTTAGCGGAAACGCAGAATGCTGTTGGCTGCGATCGATCAACGGCCAGACATACTATCTGTTTGCACCTCAGCCGTCGAAACGGTAGCCCGCGTTATGTACCGTTCGGATGATACACGGCGACTTGGCATCGGCTTCGATGCGTTTTCGCAATTGTGAAATGTGTTGATCGAGTGTGCGGCTATTGGGCAAGTAGTCTTGGCCCCAACAGCGATGGAAAATCGTACCACGGTCCAGCACTTGGCTGCGATGGCGATAGAACAATTCGAGCAGTGTTACGTCGCGGAGACTCAGTTCGATCACCGTGTCGCCCCGGCGCGCTCGAAGTTCGGTGGGGATCACCAGCAGATCGCACATGCGAAACGGTGCCGCCGCGGGCGTCTGGCCTGCTTGATGACATCGACGTGTGACCGCGCGGATGCGCGCTACCACCTCCTTGACGCCAAACGGCTTGACGATGAAATCATCGGCACCCAATTCCAACCCCAACACTTTGTCGATTTCCTCCGATTTTGCGGTGATGAACACGATTGGTGTTTGCGGACGCGCGCCCCGCATTCGTTGACAGAGATCGTAACCGTTGATATTCGGCATCATGATGTCGAGGCAGACGAAATCGGGTGTATGCATTTCAAATATCTCGAGCGCCGCCTTGCCGTCGGCGGCCTGGAGCACGCGATAGCCTTCGGCTTCGAGAACGTCAGCAAGGCCTTTTAGCGTCAGCGGGTCGTCTTCGGCGATGAGCACTTTCATAGTGGTATTAGCTCTTGGCGAATAGGTTTCCGGGGCTATTCCTTTGACCTTGGTGTGTGCAAGTCGACTTGGAACCGCGCTCCTTGGTTGGAATCCAGTAACACCAAGTCGCCGCCATGCTGGCGGGCCAGGCGGCGCGCTATGGACAAGCCAATACCCGCACCGGCTGGCTGTTCCAGCCGATCGCTGACACGGTAAAACGGTTCAAAGATATTCTCGCGATCGGCCGTCGAGACACCTGCGCCGCGGTCGGAAACGATGACGGTCGTGCGCTCGCCGGATTGCCGTGACGCAACTTCGAGCGTTTTTCCGTTTGCCGCGTACTTCTCCACGTTGCTGATCAGATTTATCAGAATCTGCTCGACTGCGTCGAAATCAAACTCGACGACCAGGTCTGCCCCAGCTTCGAACCGTACATCAACGCACCTTTCGCGCATTGTTGGCTCGAACTGCTGGATGACGGCGCGGATTGCTGTGTCAATGCGGCCAGCTTTGCGTTTGAGTGCTACTGGCTGGCGCTCCTGCCTCGCGAACATCAGTACGTTGCCAATCAATCGGCTCAGACGCCGGCTCTCGGACACGATCACGCCCAATCGCGGTCGCAGCTGAGCGGCTTCGTCAGGCGAAAGTTGCTGCAGGTCGTGCTCGAGCAGTTCGGCGTACATACGGATGTTGGTCAGGGGCGTTTTCAATTCGTGCGAAACGTGGTTCACAAAGTTCACGCGAGTGGTGGCTTCACGGGATTCCCGCGACGATTCGCGATAGAAATAAACAGCCAATCCCAGCAGGCCGAGTCCAAGAGCCGCCAGGCTGGCTAACAAGTTGACGTAGGCGCTGCGCCCGGTCAATGTGACGAAATTGTCTTCGACAACATAGTATTTTAGCCGCCACGACGAGAGTGGGGCGCGCAACGGCAACTCGACAAAGGGCAGAGCGCCGTCGGGCGGTTCCAAGGCTCCCCATTGATAAGCCAGTTCATCATTCGAATCGACCAGTTGAATACGCGACTGACCAGTGGACGTTGTTTCGAATGCCGTTTGAGGCAGTTCGGCGATCAAGTCAGCGATCCAGCGAGAACGTTCGAGTTCGACTCCCACAATGTGACCGCTCTCTAAACGCTGGTAGAATATCAGATTCAAACCTCGGCCCCAGTACCAGACGTACCAATTCCGCGAGCCGGCAGCCGGTGGTCGCATCGCGTCTGAGCCGTCGCGGAGGTTATCACCATCGGCCGCCGGATTGCGAGAGTCTGTTTCGCTGCGGGCGTTGCGGATCAGGTCCTTGTCGAGCAAGAACACCTGTGCGCGGCCGAGAAACTCCTGCTCGGCTTGATTAAGCGGCTCGTTCCGGGGCGGATGGAGCAACCGGCCATCCGGCTCGAGCACAAACATCTGACTCACACGCGGGTGTTTGCGGACGACGGCCCGCAACTGCTCGGTGTCGAAGTTTGTCCGTTCAGTCAGCTGCAACAGGTCCCGCCGTTGTAGTGCAAAGAATCCACCGATGACTTGATCGGTGTCTTTCAACTGTGCGGTCAACAGCTCGCGCAGCTTTTGCCGCATCATCGCTCGTTCATTGCGCGCAAGTCGTGCGCCCAGCCATGCCAGCGAAGCCAGCGGCAGGCAGACAATCAGCGACAAAACGATAAACTGCTTTTTCGACACGCGATCGTCGTGAATTCCGTCTTGAAGTCTCGGCGACTTCGTTTACGAATTGTGTAACCAAGGTTCAGCGCTTCTTGCCGTCATAGGCTTGCTGTATGGCATCGTTGTTCTGTAGTTGCCGCATCATCTTGCGGTTCTTGGCCCACTTGACGGTATCCAAGTTCGACGCTTGCACTTTGTTGTCTTTGCCGCGAACAAGCAAAATATTCGATTTGTACTTCGCGGCATTCTCCTTCAAAAACCTGCTGTTGACCAGAAGAATGCGTCGAGCGCCCTCTACGTCGCCGCGATCGCGCAGCGCGGTCGCCAGGATGTTCTGTTCGTTGGCAAGCTGCAGAACGCAATCCGTGCAGACTAGGACGTTGATGTTCTTTTCGACGACAGCTACCGAATCGCTGAAGTTGGCACTCACACTGCTGCTCAGTCGGTCGGTGGTGTGAGTCAGCATATTCGCGTAGGAAACCTTGACCTCGGCGATTTCCCGCGACTGACCCGCCTTGCTGGCTGGTACCTCGACTTCCAACAGGACGTATTTCTCCTGTTCACTGTAGAGTTGGTTCATAGAGACGATGACCGTCTGCCCGTTGATTTCGTTGGCCAAATTCAGCACGCGAACCGGACGGACGCCTTGGGCGGTGCGAATGTCGATCGCCACTTCCTGGGCCACCACCGAGAGCACGTCGTTGAATTCGTAGTTAAATACCTGCACCAATTGGTCAGCCTCTTCGATAAAGACGTGATTGCCGCCACTCTTCTGCGCCAGCTTGGTCATCAGATCTTCGTTGTAATCCAAGCCCAGACCCATGGTCGAAACGGCGATGCTCTCCTTCATCAGCGAAGCGCCGAGGGCTCCCAGTTCGCTCGGTGATTTCGGGCCTACATTGGCTAGGCCATCGGAAAGCAGGATCACGCGATTGACGCGTTCCTTTTCAGCGAACTTGCGAATCTCTGCGGCGCCTTTGCTGACACCCGCGAATAGTGCCGTCGAACCGCCTGCAGCGATGCGGCGAACTCTCTCAATCAATGACCGCTTGTCGGTCAATTTCGTGGCTGGTACGACCACCGTGACCGTCGAATCGTAAGCCACCACGGAGACAATGTCGTTCTCGTTCAAGCGTTCGATCGCCGCGATCGCCGCTTCCTTCGCTTTGGCGATCTTCTGTCCCTGCATCGAACCGGATTTGTCGAGCACGATGGCCACGTTGACAGGCGAGCGCTCCTTGCTGCTGTCCGTCTTGAATCCGGTCAAGCCGACTTTGACAAAAGTGGTTTGTTTCTTTTCTGCCAACAGCGTCGGCTTGTCCAGAGACACTTCCAAGCGAACCTGCTTCGCCGTCGCGACCGGAGCGACGAACGTCCAAACGAGCAAAACCGAGAAAACGGTCAAAAAACTTTTCATGGCAAATCCCTTTCATGGAGGAGAAAACGCCCGCGCTTGAGGTCTGTCGATTCAATTTCTCCATCGGCCGTGTGCCGGTGGAGACCAAGTTCCAATCGACTAAATCAACAGACCCCTTGCATAGTGCATTAGACCGTGTTGGACCGAGCGGGTGGTCAGATTGATGTCACTTGTTTGTAAAAGATTTGTCACGCGGAAAGATGCGAGGAAGCGAACGTCCGTCTTCTGACGAAGAGCTGGCCGCCAAACGGCGCCTCGTCGCATCGCAGCATGGTGTGGTTTTTCTTACATGGCTCGAAAACTGGATGGGCACGCTGCGCAACAAATACCGGGCGTGCGTCAATCGAAACGTACGAATCGAGTGGCGTCATTGTGATTGGAGCGGGGGCTAAGGTCCGAGGTCGTCGACAGCCACGCCACAAGTGAATTTTGTCTCTCGACGCCCTTAATTGCAGGCATCCCAGGCAAATCCGACAGCTATTCTGCGTCCAACCACTACCCCTCAACGAGCCGTTCTCAGAGTGACTCTGTAGTTAGGCGACGTCCAGAATCAGGGGAAATGTACACCCCTTGCCATTACCAGACCTCAGCTCCCGGTGCGAATTGTACTTACAAATAGTGACAAAACACCAGCAAGTAAATCGGCAAACTTTGCTTGACCAATTGACTTTACCG
>NYXM01000072.1 GCA_002685655.1 Planctomycetaceae bacterium | reverse complement strand
TGCTCGGTGATGATCGACGTTAAACCCAGTGGGCAATTCTCGATTCGACGCGCCCACGTCCAGATAGGAAAATGGTGCGTCTTGCTGGGCCAGCAGGTGCTGGATGATCTCGGCTTCGCTGGGTCGGTGAAGAAGCAACACGATGTTAATCCTGGCCTTTGATCAAGGAAACGTGATCGCCTGATAAAGGACAAACCGCATTCCGTCCAGCTGGTTTAACGGTCCTTCCTGGGATTGGCTTCCACATTGCTTGCCGACAACTGTAAGTTCCAAAGCAGAAGTAGGTTCCTGCGACTGACCGACGTCGATTGACGATTTTTGCGGCAATCGATAGTCTCCTGTCAGACGGAGGTCGATTATGGAACGAACAGATGTGTTGATCGTCGGTGCCGGGCTGGCCGGATTGCAGGCTTCACGTCTTCTTGCGCGAAGGGGCCACAAGGTTGTCTTAGTCGACCGCAAGTCGCGGCTCGACGAGGCAGTTCATACGACGGGCATTTTCGTGCGGAGGACACTGGAAGATTTCTGGTTGCCACCGGAGTGTTTGGGGCCGCCGGTGAGCCACGTTCGGCTGTATTCGCCCGGTCGCCGCTCAATGATGTTGACCAGTCCACATGAGGAGTTTCGTGTCGGTCGCATGGGGCCTTTGTATCGTCGGATGTTGGAAGAGGCGCTTGCGGCCAAGGTTGATTGGCGCGGGAACACTACGTTTGTTTCGTCCGAGCCCACGGGGGATGGATCGCACGTCGAACTGGACAGTCCGACGGGCCGGACGTCACTCCTGGCTCGCTTTGTCATGGGAGCTGATGGCGCAAACTCGCGCGTCGCGCGGCAGCTTGGCTTGGACGAGAACCACGAGTGGATTGTCGGAGTGGAGGAGGTTTACGAGGACATTCCACTGCTTGGCCCGCCGTGCCTGCACTGTTTCATCGATCCGCAATTGGCGCCGGGGTATATCGCCTGGATCGCACATGATGGCGGCGAGGTTCATGTGGGAGTTGGGGGCTACGCACGTCGATTCTCGCCGCACGATGCGCTGGCCAAATTCCGCCGGGAAGCCGAGACCCTCATGGCGCTGGATCAGGGTCGGCTCGTCGAACAACGTGGTGGTCGGATTCCAGTTGGCGGCGTCTTGCCAAACATCGTGAATTCGCGTGGGCTGCTCGTCGGTGATGCTTCGGGCGCGGTTTCGCCGTTGACGGCTGGCGGCTTGGATCCTTGTATGCGCCAATCCGCACTTGCCGCGGGGGTCGTGCATCGGTACTTGGCAACACGCGATGTGGCTCAGCTGAGTCCTTATCGAGGCGGAAGACTGCGGCGACGGTTTGCCATGCGACGAGGGCTTCGCGTCGGATTGACGCTTGTCCGCCACCGCTGGGTAGGTGAAGTCTTGTTCGCAGGTCTGTGCCGCTTCCCATTGAAGTTTCTTGCGCAGCATGTTTTTTTTGGGCGAGGTTCATTTCCCGTGGAAAAGAAACAGCTCGAGTTCGCGCGCCTTAGTCCGGATCATTCACTAACGCGACGCGTCAGCGAGGAGACACGTGGATTCCCTCGCTGACGCGATCGGCTTAGTTTGCGCGGTGTTTTGGGCAAGATAGTCGCGACGTCTTTTCACGACTCTGTTGTGGCACGGTCTCCCGACCGTGCCACGGTGGCGACTCCCGACCTCTTCTCGGCCACCCCTACTCGGCCACCGCCCCTGCGCAGGCTTGCTGACTTTGCCATTCGGCTATCGCACGAAATTGATCGATTGGCGGGCGATTACATCGGCGCGGGCAAATCACGGCGGATGAAAATCGCGGCAGCTGCCAGGTAGGACACAATACCGACCGTGGCCATCACAAGATGATGTGCCATCGGGCCCCACGTTTTCCACATGCCTTCAGCATCGTAGATCGCCAGGCTCCAGGCGAATTCGGGCGTGGCGTCGGCAATGTGAACGAATGCCTCCGGTTCATAAGGCGTGAAAGCCGATAGGTATAGCATCCAGTTGACTTCGTCGGCAGCAAGTCCGACCACCTTGACAATGATCTGAAAGACGTAGATGCCAACGACGATGCCGATCGTCCGCCAGCGATAGCGGTCCCATGACGACATCATGGTCGTGAATCCCGCGACCATGAGACCCAACGCGAACAGATTGACTGTGGCTGGCAGAAATACTCGGACGTCCACTAATTCGGACATCGGCGCGACGATGACCTGGGGAGTCGAAAAAGGAATCGGCATCTCCGTACCGATCCATGGTAGCGGAATGGGCAACTGCCATGTCGGCAGTGTTTCTGCGGTGACGCTGGTATTGTAGATGCCCGCGCAGGTACCACCCCAAGCGGCCAGTGACAGCAGTACAACACCAGTGACAGTGACTAACGAATGGGTCGCGATCACCTTGAGCCGGCTGAGCGGTTGGGCGATGAGCATCTCCAGCGTGCCGCGGCCGATTTCTCCGCTGACACAGTCGGAGCCCCGGGCAATCGACCAAATGGACACACAAAGCACCACGATCAGTTCGTCGTAGGCGAGCGAGATCCGACCCGTGTAGGTGATTAACCAATCGAAATCGACCGGGGTAAACCGCTGCCAGTCGTCCGGCAACAGATCCAGGATCGCCTTGAAACGGCCGGTGTCCAGGCGGCTCACGATCCAGACTCGGATCCAGCAAAATGCAAACATGGTCCCGCCGCACGCCAACAGCAACCACTTTGCGTCATGTACGTATTTCTTGAGCAACACGCGGGTCATGGCAATTCTTCTCCGGCCGGCCCTCTGGCAGCGGCCAGTTTCCTCGTGGTGTCAGGCGTCGGTGACTCTGCCTCGCGCCGATCGTCTGCGTTCGCAACAGTCGTGACGCTCGAATGGAATCGATCGTAGACGGCGCGCAGCCCGATTGGCTCGATCCGTATTTCATTCAAGGGAAGGGTTGCCAGCCAGCCCAGGAGGGGGCCCAGTTCGCCGTAGGTGTCGATTTCGATCTGGCCCGTCGCGGGGCTACGGACAGACAGTTGATCCTTCAGTTCCGAGGGCGGTCGTGGTAGGGCGCCCGTGATCGCCGCGCGAATGCGATGGCAACGACGTAGCGAGGAAATGTCCTGTGTGTGGACTAGTCGGCCGTCACGCAAGATCACCACGCGATCGCACACTTCCTCCACCTCCGACAAGACGTGCGAAGAGAAGATGACCGTTCGCCCCTGTTCTCGGGCTTCGGCCACGATTTCGATCACGGCACCGCGGACGGTCGGATCCAAGTTCGTGGTCGGTTCGTCCAAGATCAGCAGCGGTGTGTCAGTAGCCAGTACGATTGCCAAGGCCAGTTTTTGACGCATCCCTGTCGACATGAACGCGACGCGGCGTGACAGGTCCAATTCGAATCGCTCAGCCAACGCCAATGAGCGTTGAAAGTCACCCTCAGCGCGCACTTCGGCAAAGAACCGTAGCGTTTCCTTGCCTCGCATGTGACGAAACAACCGCGCTTCGCCGGGCAGGTACGCCACCCGACGACGCACTGCCACAGACTCAGCATAGGCGTCCAGCCCATCCACACTCGCTCGCCCCGACGTCGGCTTCAGGTAACCCAACAGCAACCGGATCAGCGTCGTCTTTCCGGCGCCATTGGGACCAAGTAAGCCGAACACCTCTCCGCGCGCGACCGTCAACGTACAGTCGGATAAGGCATGGACTCGTCGATAACGCTTGCCAAGCGAATCGGTGGTGACGAGCAATTCGGAACTCTCACGTGCCATGGGTTTTGACAGTTCGTGCGCAAACCATTTTCACGCTCGCAACGGGTGGGCAGTGCCAACAGGATGTGCGACCCGAAGCGAGGCGCTGCTGCAGAACAGCAGACGTGTACGCATATGGATCACTTCGGAGCGATGGTACACGTCATCCTTCGGCCATGCTGTTCGGGCGATTTCTCAAGTTTGCCGACTTCCAGCAACTCTTCGATCACGCTGAGCATGACGCGGCGACCTTCGTCGATATGCGCCATCTCGCGGCCGCGGAAAATCACCGACACCTGAACCTTGTCCTTGTGTTCCAGGAAGCCTATTGCCTTCTTGACCTTGAATCCAATATCATGCGCGCCCGTCTTGGGCCGCAAACGGATCTCCTTGGTCCTGGTGGCGTGACTGTGTTGATTGGTTTTCTTCTTCTTGTCGTATTTGTATTTGCCGTAATCCATGATCCGGCAAACCGGTGGCTTTTCGTTGGGAGCCACCTCGACCAAATCGAAGCCATCATCTCTCGCTTTGGCCAGTGCATCCTCCGTCGCGATGATCCCTAATTGTGAACCGTCGGCGGCGACGACGCGGACGGAGGTTGCTCGGATTTGTTCATTGATCTTAGCTTGAACGCGGTCGATAGTTGTTACCCTTTCGTGATAGTGGAACGTCCATCAAATCAGATCACATAACCTGAATCGACATTACGATTTGTTGCAATATTCAACGTGAGTATCGAAGCTTCGCTGCCCGTCGTCAACTGTTTTGCCGGAAAACGTCGGGCTGGCCCCGCTTCAGTTCCTGGCTACTTCTCGAATCAGTATTGATTTCCTGTGCCGCGTTCCCCCAATCCAGCGTTGCCGCCGAACGACTGGCGAACCTCTCTAGCGGCGATTTCAGTCTGCAATTTGACCAACGCCTCGTCTATTTTCATCGGTCCTAGATCACCGATCAGGCGATCACGCACGGCGACCGTTTCACTTTCCATTTCGCGACCCCCAACAATAAACATGTAGGGAATCAGTTCTAGCTGGCCGTCGCGAATCTTAGCTCCGATCTTCTCGGGACGATAATCTCCGCCGACTCGCAACTTGGTAGCCCGCAGTTGTTGTTCGACGCGGCGCGCATAATCTTCAAACTTTTGGCTGACCGACAGCACACGAACCTGCTCGGGGGCCAGCCACAGCGGAAAGGCACCCGCGAAGTGCTCGATCAGGACGCCGATAAATCGTTCCATTGAACCCAAAGGTGCACGGTGAATCATGACCGGTCGATGAGGTTGATTGTCCGCTCCGATATACTGCAAGCCGAATCGGTCGTCGCTGGGCAAGTTGTAGTCCAGCTGAACGGTGCCCAATTGCCATTCGCGGCCAATGCAGTCGGTCACGACGAAATCGGCCTTGGGACCATAGAAGGCCGCTTCCCCACGTTCGACGGTAAATTCCATCCCCAGGTCTGTGCAGACTTCGATCAAGGCGTTTTCGGCTTTTTGCCAGTTCGTCGCCTCGCCGATGTATTTGTCGCTGTCTGGATCGCGGAATCCCAATCGCACCCGATAGCTGGCCAGACCTAGAGTATCGAGGACCATGCGAGTCATCTCGATGCAGTCGCGAAACTCCTCCGGCACTTGCTCGCTGGTGCAGAAGATGTGGGCGTCGTCCTGCGTAAACCCGCGCACGCGCGTCATCCCAGACAGTTCGCCAGACTGTTCGTAGCGGTAGACGGTGCCAAATTCGGCCAAACGCAGCGGCAGTTCGCGATAGCTGCGCGGGCGCGTCTTGTAGATCATGGTGTGATGCGGGCAATTCATCGGCTTGAGCAGATACTGCTCTTCATGCTCCAACGTGATCGGCGAGAACATGCTGTCTTTGTAGTACGGGTAATGTCCCGAGGTTTCATAGAGTTCGATTCGGCCAATGTTGGGTGTGTAGACCGGTTGATAGCCGCGCATCTGAAGTTCATCGCGGACGAACGACTCCAGCCCGTTGCGAATGATCGCGCCTTTCGGTTGCCAGAGCACTAAACCGGAGCCTACCATCTCTGGATTGATGGTGAAGAACTCCAGTCGTTTGCCCAGTACGCGGTGGTCGCGGCGTTTGGCTTCTTCGATCCGTTCTAGATGATCCTTCAGATCCTGTTTGTTGAAAAACGCCGTGCCGTAGACCCGTTGCAGCTGTTTTCGATTCTGGTCACCCTTCCAGTAGGCGCCAGCCACGGAGAGGATTTTGAAGGCGCCAATGGCACCGGCCGTGGGGACATGCGGCCCTCGGCACAAATCCAGGAATTCGCCCTGCTGATAAAAGGACAGCGTCTCGTGGTCGGCCAGCCCATCATCGATATGTTCGACTTTGTACGTTTGCTGCAGATCGCGGCAGACCTGGAGCGCCTTGTCGCGTGGCTGCTCGATCCGTTCGAATGGTTCATTCAGCTTGACGATTCTGGCCATCTCTGCTTCGATGGCTTCAAAATCGTCTTCGGAGAGTGAGTGGTCGAGATCGATGTCGTAGTAATAGCCACCCTCAACGGTCGGTCCAAACGCCAGACGAACACCTTCGTACAGACGCATGATGGCCCGCGCCATCACATGTGCGCACGAATGTCGCATCACATCCAGCGCCGCGGGGTCCTTTTTGGTCAGGAGCCGAACCTCGACAGCGTTTTCGCCGTCGGGAAGAGATGCGTCGATGCCGACGGTGACCTCGTCGATGACAGCGGCCAAAGCAGCCTTGGCAAGGCCCGGGCCGATCGCGGTCGCCACATCTCGTGGCGTTGCAGGGGAGGGGAGCTGAAGTTCTGTTCCGTCGGGTAATCGGACGAGCGGCATACTTATCTGGGGCTTTTTGCAAAAGACGGCGAAATGGTGTCGATACAAAGGACACCGTGTTACGACCACACGACGAACCGCGAGGACCGTAAAGTATAGAACAATAGATACTTCCGACAATAGATGGTTCGCGGACAGATTCCGAAAGTTCAGCTGGCCGCAGGTCGAGAGGAGGAGGTTTTACTGGAAGCGCAGGTCAAATTGGTCCGATAGCAAAACGTCCGGCAATCGCTATAATCGAGCCATTGTGGTCTTAATCCACAAACAAATTCGGGTTTTTTACCTGGAAGATGAACAAAGGGCGGTTAGCTCAGTTGGTTAGAGCGCCACGTTGACATCGTGGAGGTCGCTGGTTCGACTCCAGTACCGCCCACTCTTCTGAAGTGCTTTTGTACTAGCGGATTACGGCAAGCGAGCTGTGATCCGCTTTGCTGGTTCTTGGCTTCGGAGATACCTTTGGAGATACCTTTTGGACGATTTGAGGGACAACTCATCACTGTCGCAACGGCCGCTCCCAGCCTGCGATCGCACAGTCCAGAGTAGCGACCACAGCGACGGTTGATCACTGGTTGGGTTTCCTGTGACATGCAAAATCACAGCCCCACAGTAGGGTGAGTCTTAGGCCAGTTGCGGCACCCGAACGCGCACAGGACGATGACACCTCGGCTGGTTAAGATGAATGAGTAGCTGAGGACGCGACCTCCTGATTGCACAAGCGATTCAAAACGACATCGGCCATTTCATGCATGGCAACCTCGCCGCCGCGACATCAACGGGCGGTTTGAACAGCAAGAAATTTGGGCGCCTCGGCGATTCACCAATCGCGGGAGCAGGAACGTACGCCGACAACGCGACGTGCGGTGTGTCGTGCACGGGCATTGGCGAAGACTTCATACGAAATGCCGTGGCGTATGACATGTCTGCTCGCATGGCCTATCGAGGCGACTCGGCGGACAAAGCTGCTGCCGACATCCTGGCCAGTCAAAAGC
>NYXM01000071.1 GCA_002685655.1 Planctomycetaceae bacterium | reverse complement strand
GCTATTGCTGCGTTGGTGCGTCGCAGCCCGGCCGTGCGGTATTGGGTGCTTTGCTCTTCATTGTTGTTGGTGCTGTTGAGCCCGGTGATTGCACTCGTGATGCAGTTGTCGGGAAGAAGCTTGTTGTCGGTGTCGTTGATGCATGAAACTGTGGCTTCAGTGACCGACACAACGGAGGTGGGGTGGTCTGTAGAAACGCAACGAGTCGAAGCTCCTTTGCCGCTCGAGGGCTTCGCCGAGACACCGAATCTCGCACACGACTTCACGGCAGAGGCCCTCGATCCGCTCGGTGTGGATGATCTCGGACGCCAGGATGATCGCTACGCGGAGCTTGGTGCGGCGATCGAGGTTACGAGCGCATTACCGCCGCCTGAACCAACTCCGTCAGAGGAGGAGGCGATTGCAACGCCTCTCGTCCCGCACCAGGCGGCGACTTGGATCGGCAAAACTCTTCGAGTCGCAATGCCGCCGCTTCTGTTGGTTTGGCTTTCGGGTGCTTTATTTCTCCTTGCCAGGCTCGCTGTTGGCTGGTGCAGGCTCGTAGCAATCCTGCGGTCGGCGAAGCCCAACACCAGCGCTTTGCTCGCTGAGTCCTTCGAGCGAGTCGGGCGAACATTACAGGTCACGCGCACGCCCGAACTTGTCATGTCAAAGCGAGTGACAGGGCCGATCGCCGCAGGCGTTTTCCGACCGCGAGTCGTCTTGCCGGAGCGGATGGTCGACCGAGTGACTCCCGAGCAGTTGCGAGACATCCTCGTTCACGAAGTAGCTCACATCGTGCGGCGCGATCAGATGGTCGTGCTGCTGCAACACCTGGCCGCGGCGATCTACTGGCTGCATCCGCTTGCGAAAGTGTTGAATCGCCACCTCGCAGAGGCCCGCGAAGAAATCTGCGACAACTACGTGTTGGACGCGACTGACGCTCCGTCGTACAGCCGCACGCTGCTCACGCTTGCCGAGTTGGTTCAGACGGCACGTCCCTTACCGGGAGCGGTCGGCTTGTTCACATCACGTTGGAAGCTTGAACGCCGCATTGCCGGTCTGCTCGACGAGAGACGCAGCCGGATGATCCGCCTTACGACACAAGGCAAGACGCTGGTCGTCGCGCTGTCGCTGGTGATGGCCACGATCACTGCGCTGGGAACGGTGACGTTGGCCGTCGGGCATTCGGACCCGAGCGCCGCGACGCCCGTCGCCGAACCAAGTGTCGGCAACGAAGCTTCACGTGCAGACAGCTCCGTTATAGTCGCGGGCGTCGTCCTGAAGCCGGACGGAACTCCGGCAGCGGGCGCTACGATCCGAGCGGCGGTGGGTGTTTGGGCGGAAATCCGGCGTTTCCTGGGTGAAGATTTCGAAACGCCCATGTCTGTGGAGACGGCCGACGAACGAGGCCGCTTCACGATCCCGATTCACAGTCAGCCCTATGGCGACGTCAGCATGCTCAATCCGCGCTGGAGCGAACAATGGAAGCAAACTCGAATCGCTGCCACGGCCGACGGCTTCGGTCCGGCGTGGGCTGTCTATGACGAGATCGATCCCGATCAGTCAATCACGTTGCAGCTCGTCGATGATCTGCCGATCCGCGGTCGCGTGATCGATCTGGAAGGTCGCGCGATCGCTGGAACCATGGTCAAGGTCTCTGGGCCGAAGGCGGCGGAAAACGAGGACCTATCGGCGTGGTTCAGAAGCATCAAAGCTGGTGAGCCATCGTGGACCGCGCACCGGCGTGCCTCGCGCTCGGTCGACACAAGATTGATCGGTATGCCGGAAAAGATGACCACGGATGAAGACGGCTCCTTCGAGATCCGCGGGTTTGGCAGGGAACGCATCATTGGCCTCGTGTTTGAAGGCGAATCGGTCGCTCATCGAGCTGTCAACGTTATCACTCGCAAGATGCCGCCAATTCAGAGGGTGATCTCGATACACGACCCTTCGACGGAGCCGGTTTTCGGAGCCGAGTTCACTTTCACAGCCGCACCCGCGCGACCGATCGAAGGCCGCGTCGTCGACGCGAACACGCGCGAATCGCTGGCAGGTGTCACCGTGCGAAGTTATAAGCTCGCAAACTACCCGTATGCTGCACATGCGGTCATCAACACCACGACGAACGAAGAGGGCCACTTCCGGCTCGTCGGAATGCCCAAGGCAAAGGGCAACATCATGATGCTGGTTCCAAATGACGATCAGCCTTATCTGATGCGGCGCATTCCGGTCCCCGATCCCGCCGGCGTCGGACCGGTTTCGATGACGATCGAATTGCACCGCGGCATCTGGATCACGGGTCGCGTCACCGACAAAGCCACGGGCGAAGGTGTCCCGGGAGTGCGAATGCACTACTTGCCGTTCCGCACCAACGAGTTCGTGCAGGCTCTGCCCGAGTTTGACGACAACGGCAACGTGGATGGCGACCAAATGCGGTATCAGTCCAAGGCCGACGGAACGTATCGCCTGGTAGGGCTGCCCGGACGAGCTGTCGTCGGTGCCGAGAGCATCCTGAAGCCTTATCGATACGGCGTGGGATACCAAGCAATCGACGCTCCGAAGGAAGGAAAGTCGGACTGGCTTCTCACTTACCGGAATCCGATCAATCCCAGCCCAAAATGGCCGTCGGTTATGCGTGAGATTAATCCGGACGATGGCGTGGAGGAGGTCAAGCTCGATCTGCAGCTCGATCCGGGGGCATCGATCAAGATCCGAATCGTTGACCAGCGCGACCAGCCTGTGACAGGTGCGGAAATCAACGGGTTGAGCTCGCGAGTCTACATGGCGCCGACAGACGAACCCGTGCAGACGGCCGTCAACTTCGGTCCGGAGGAAACACGTCCGATCATCATCCATCACAAAGACCGCAACATCGGCCGCGTTGTTCGCGTAGGTCCGCAACAGATCGCGAAAGGTAAGATACAGGTCAAGTTGCTGTCATGTGCGACGGTGACCGGTCGGCTGCTGAGCAAGGACGAGCCGCTGCCCGGACTGACGATCGAGCCTCGTGTGCTGCCGGGCGGTGATTTCTCGAAGAGCCTGCCGCCTGTGGCAACCGACACGGAAGGCCGTTTTACTTGCACGCTGGTGCCGGGCTGCAAATACAACTTGCACGCCCAAGGGCAGGGACTTGATTTCTACGCAACCATCGCGAACAAGCTTGCCGTCGAACCGGGAGAAACGATAGACCTCGATACGCTGACTTTGGGAAAGGACCGCAAGTTTGTCGCGGTGGCCGAGGAAGCTTCGCAAGACACTTCCGCAGCTGCCAAACCGAGAGCAAAGTCCGACGCCGTAGCAATCACCAGAATCATCCGCGGAACGGTTGCCGCGCCTGACGGAAAACCGGCGGCCGGTGCGTTCGTTGCGATGGTTGGACTCAAATCGGTTGCCGACGCGCAGCCAACAAGCGAGGTGCTGGCCGAAGGTGTCGCGGATGGCGCGGGTCGCTACGAACTGTCTCTGCAAGATGTTTCGTCGAAGACGCACGTCTATCCCAATCTCGTCGCCCGGACGGAGCAGTTCGGGATCACCTGGCATCGCGTGGACTTGGACGCGGATCAGACAACGCTGAATGTAAAACTGAAACCGCAGCAGTTAATCCAGGTGCAGTTGGTTGATCTCGAAGGACAGCCTGCGGCGGACTTGCCGGTCGAATTGTTGATGATCAAGGCATCTGGTGATAATCAGATACCTGCTTTGTCTTTCGGAATGACGGGATTAATTCCTGGTCCCAAGGCGTGGCCTTCTCCCGTTAAAACCGACGATAGGGGGCTGCTCACGTTAACCAATATCCCAGTCGCGCATGGAGTCCTTGTGAAAGTTCTTGGCAACCAGCGGTTCGCTCCTCAAATGCTGTCTCTCAATACAGGGGCATCGGAAGCACGTGGCGAACATGACGGGACGTATCGCAGCTTGGTGAAGAATATGAAACCGGGTGAAGTCGCCACGATCTCAATCGCACCAGCTCGGTTCTTCGAAGGCCTTGTGCTGCTGGGTGAAAGCGACAAGCCAGCCGCGAATGCGCGAATCACGATCTGGGCCAGCCAGCAAGAGCCTTTTGGTTCAATGGTCTCACTCGACGGAACAACCGATGCGGAAGGTCACTTCCGTTTGAATCCTTATCCGGGCATTCGATTCGGCATTATCGCCTATCCACCGAAAGGGAGTCCGCATCAAGTTAAGCAACTGAGAGATCTGCATTGGAGTTCGGGAGAAGCGTCGAAGAACATCGAGATCAGACTCGATCGTGGCGTACTCGCTCGTGGGACGATTGTGGACGCGGAAACGAGCAAGCCACTTCGTGGTGCTTCAATCCAGTACAAGCCAGACACCGTCAACAACAAGAACCTCACCGACGAAATCATCACGGGTTGGCAAGGCATTCAGAAGACGAACGACGCAGGCGAGTTTGCGATCACCGTGTTTCCGGGTCCGGGAACACTGCTCGTGCATACAGCCGATGGAAACTACGTTTTGCAGGAGATTGGGTCACGTGAGTTGGACGGCCGATCCGGTGGAGCCCGTATGTACGCACACGCTTTTCACAAAATCAACCCGAAAGTAGATGAGCCGTTCGACGCGATGAAAATTGAAGTGGAACCGGGAGCTTCCGTGAAGGGAGCGCTTGTCGATGCGAAGGGCAATCCGATCGAACATGCACTCGTCATTTCGCGGCTCAAGATCATCGATCATTCGCCGCGCTGGCGGGGCTTTCCCGATGAAGCGAGCAATGGCAGATTCGAGATCAACGGACTTCGTAAGGGCGAAGAGTATCCTGTCTATCTTCTCGATCCCAAAAATCGGCTTGGTGCCACCGCGATGATTAGCACGCAAAACGCTTCGCCCACGATCGTGCTCGAGCCCTGCGGGTCAGCGACAGCGCAATTCGTTGATCCAGAAGGGAAGCCAGTTGCCAGCGGACTGTCGCTTGGCTTGTACATGGTCGTCACACCAGGAAAGCCGAAGCACGACTTACGAGCTATTCGTCGCGGTGAGATGGTCGCGGACGAGGATTTTATTTCCAACATCGACCGAGTCAACTACCGGCCGTCCCGCACGACCAACACGAACGGTGAGATTGCTTTCCCCGTGTTGATCCCAGGCGCGCGTTACCGGTTCGTAAGCTTCGTCAAAGGCAACGCACGAGTCTCCAAAGAATTCATTGCCAAGTCCGGCGAGACGTACGAGATGGGAGAGATCGAAGTTCAGATCAACCAGTAGTGGTATGACGGAATGCCAACATTGCCGACCCGCCCTTCGGGCTCCGGTCAGATCAGCAATCCGACCTACAGACTCAAACGGATGCCTTGTGCTCGAGAATCCAATGCTCAAACGATACGAACCAACTCCCGAACAACCGTGGAATGTTGGGCGTGTTGTCCATCTGCATCGGCGAGCCGGATTCGCCGCCAGCTGGAGTGAGATCCAACGCGACTTGGTGGATGGCCCGGAAGTTGCTGTAGCTCGGCTACTTCACACCAAGGCAAATCCTCAGCGAGCTAACGCCGACGAGGCGGCGAGCGAGTTCGAGCAGATGTCGTCCGTGATTTGCGACGCAGCGGTTGGATCAGGCAACATCAACCGGCTGAAGGCGTGGTGGCTATACCGGATGCTGTTCACGCCTGATCCGCTGGGCGAGCGATTGACTCTGTTGTGGCACAACCACTTCGCGACGAGCAACATCAAAGTCGCGGACGTTAACTTGATGCGGCAGCAGAACGTGATCTTTCGCCAGCTCTCACGCGCTCCATTTGGCGAGATGTTGCGTCGCGTTGCGAAAGACCCGGCAATGCTTGTCTGGCTCGATGCTGACGCCAATCGTAAAAAACATCCGAACGAAAACCTCGCCCGCGAGATCATGGAGCTGTTCTCGCTCGGTGTCGGCAACTACTCGGAAGACGACATTAAGGAAGCCGCGCGGGCACTCACCGGTTGGTCGGTCAACAAGGGTAAGTTCCGCGTCTACGACCAGTACCACGACGACGGCGAGAAGACAATCCTAGGCAAGAGTGGCAAATGGACCGGCGACGACCTCGTGCGGATGCTCGTCGAGCATCCTGCTACGTCGCGACGGCTCGCCTTTCGGATCTGCGGACTTTTTATGGGAGCAAAGCCCGTCGCCGATGACATCATTGACAAGTTAGCCAGGGGCTTGCGCGAACGAGACCTCGACATCGGCTGGGCAATCGAAACCGTGCTGCACAGTGAGGCGTTTTTCTCCGATGACAACATTGGCAATCGCGTGCGAGGGCCGATCGAGTTTGTGATCGGAGTGGCAAGATCGCTCGAAATCACTGATCCGCCGCCGAGCACCTTGCTGCTGGCGGAAGTCACTGCAAACCTCGGGCAGGACTTGTTCTATCCGCCGAATGTGGCTGGCTGGCCCGGCGGTCGATCGTGGCTGACCAGCCGTGCACTCATCGGCCGAGCGAACTTTGCGTCAGCGCTCGCCGTTGGCGAACTGCTCACACCCGCAAAGCCAATCAATGCCACCGCACTCGCCGAGTTGCACGGCTTCACAAAAGCTCAGGACATCGGCTCGTTCTTCGCACAACTGCTGATCGGCCAATCGCAACTGCCCACCGAGCTTCGACCATTTGCCAAAACGCCCAATCGTCTCGTCGCCTCGATTCTAGCGTCGCCCGAAGCACAACTGTCTTGAAGGAGAACAACATGTCACACGCTCATCTCAATCGTCGGCAGTTCCTGCATCGGTCTTCGCTGATCGCGATGGCGCCAACCGTGCCGGCATTCCTCGGCCGCACGGTCCGCGCGACGGAGCCCAACAATGACGGTCGCATTCTGGTCGTGATTCAGCTCAGTGGCGGTAACGACGGTATCAACACGGTTGTACCGTTTGCCGATGAAGGCTACGCGAAACATCGCGACAAACTGCGACTCAGCACAGACCGGCTGATCAAGGTGAACGATCAAGTCGGTCTGCATCCGGCGCTTCGCCCGGCGGCGAAACTGCTCGAAAATGGACAGCTGGCTATCGTGCAAGGTGTCGGCTATCCGAACCCCAATCGTTCGCACGGTGTGAGTATGGCCATTTGGCAAACGGCCCGCCTCGATCCGGCTGAACACAAGACCTTCGGCTGGATTGGCCGCGCGATGGACAGACACTCGGCGCTGGCTGACGGTTCGGCCCATTCGATTCTCCTCGGCGACGAGGATCCGCCGATAGCACTTCGTGGAAGACGTTCAACATCGGTTTCGCTCGCTCACTTGGAAGAATTGAAACTCAAAGCCAGCACGGGTCTTTTCCGCGCTTCCGTCGACGACAGCAGCGACGACCTTCTCGTCTTTGCGCGCCGTGCTTCTCTCGACGCACGTTCAACCGCTGCTCTGATCGACGAAGTTACAAAGAACTCAGCCAGCGACACCTCTTTGTATCCGAAGACCGAACTGGCCGGTCGCCTCAAGTCTATCGCGCAGCTCATAAAAGCCGACTTTTCCACGCCAGTCTACTACGCCATCCAATCCGGTTACGACACGCACGCCGCCCAACTTCCGACCCACGCTCGTTTGCTGCGCGAACTCGCCGGCGCGATGAAGGCCTTCCTCGACGACTTGCAGGCCGCCGGTCTTTCCAAGCGAGTTCTCACACTCTGCTTCAGCGAATTTGGCCGCCGCGTCAAAGAGAACGCCTCGCTCGGCACTGACCACGGCACGGCCGCTCCGGTGTTGATCGCAGGCTCAAGCGTCAATTCCGGCCCACTCGGCCAGCCGCCCAGCATGACGGATCTAGCAAACGGCGATCTGAAAATGCAAACCGATTTCCGACAAGTCTATGCTACGATTCTTCAAGACTGGCTCGGCGTCGATTCGGCATCAGCGCTGGGAGGCTCATTCGATCGGCTGAGACTGATCGCCAGCACTTAACGTGATGCTTGGTCGGGTGTGCTAGGCCAGAATCAGCTGGTAGTACTCACGTTTGCTTGGGAAGGATCTCGCACACACGCTTCTCTCTCGCGACTATTGTTCGGATCAATGTCACATTTCAACGTCACTTCGCGGCTTGACGCTGGCCGTAGACCGGAGGCTTCCAGTCTTTCGGCAGGCGGCCTTGCGGGCGAACTCCGTAAGCGTCGTCGGGGATCGGGTGATCTTCTGCTTTTTGCAGTGGCACGTCGTCAGGCAGGTGTTTGATTTTGAAATCCTTGTACTGAATCTTCATCTCTGGGCCGACATGAACTTGCACCGCAAGAACGCCTTCCAGGGCACGACCGTCTGCGTGCAGGTCGACTAGATCCGCGGTCATGTGGCCGTCGATCCAGTGCTGGTGGTGATTCCCGCGGACCAGCACGCGGAAGTCGTGCCACTGGTCGGCAGTAAACTCTTTGACCGGCACCTGGCCGACGACCCACGGTTGACCGTTGGCGGCGACGATGACACGCTCGCCGGTGTGTGACAGGATGCGGCGTCCTTTCTCTTCGTACAGCATGCCGTTGTAATTCGGGTTGTTAGCGACGACATCGCATTGATAACCGGTCACGATGTCCAGCCCCAGGTCCGGTCGTGATGTGCCTCGGTACTGAATCCCGCTATTTCCGCCGGCGGTGACTCTCACTTTGACACGCAAGTCAAAGTTGCGGACGGTCGAGTCCTTCCAGGTGATAAAGCGGTTCATCTTTAGCGAGCCATCGGTGACGCCGGTCAACGCTCCGTCCTGCACCGACCAATACTGCGGATCGCCAGACCAATGTCGGAGCGTCTTGCCATCGAAGACGTTCACAAAGCCGCCTTGATCTGTCCGAATCCCCACCGCGGCAGACGCCTCGGGATGTGGGACTGTCGACGCATTGAAGGTGCCCCGCAGCGGATCGAGTGGACCGCCGAGTTCCTTGACTCGCGCAGTTGTGCGCTCGCGCATCGTCTGCAAGGTTTCAGCGTGTTTGGAGTCGCTTGCCAAGTTGACCAATTCGTCTGGGTCGTTCTTCAGGTCATGCAGGAATTCCTCCCCGCCGTGATCAAAATACCGAACGTACTTGAATCGATCGTTTCGCAAGCCTTCAAACGCGGGGATGCGACTTCGTACGGCAAAATGTTCGTGGAACGATTCGGTTCGCCAGTCGTCAGGTTTCTTGGAAGTGACGATAGGCTGCAGGCTATGTCCCTGATAGCGCTTAGGTACTTCGATGCCAGCCCAATCCAGAAATGTTGCGGGCAGATCCAGATTCAGCGCGATCGCGTCGGTCACTTTGCCTTGTTGATCGCCGGGGACGCGAGGGTCGGCCACAATCAGCGGCACGCGCAGCGATTCATCGTAGTGCGACCACTTGCCTGCCAACCCGCGATTGCCCATGTAGTACCCGTTGTCGGCGGAGTAAACGATGATCGTGTTGTCTGCGAGATCTGCTTCCTTCAGTGCTGTCATCAAGCGGCCGATCGCACCGTCGATGCCGCTTACCATGCGGTAGTACGCCCGCATGTTGGTCCGGTATTTCTCGCTGGTGTTCCATCGCCAGAAATAGCGTTGGCGGTTGATCGTTGTCTTCAAGAAGTCTGGCAGGGAATCAAAGATTTCTGGATTGTTCAGCCGCGGCGGCGCCACATCGATCTCCTCGTACATCCCGTCGACGGCGCGCGGCCAGGGAAAATGGCCGATCCCCGGTCTGCGATCACCGTCTTCGGCGTGGCACGCATTGAACCACATGTTCAGAGCGAACGGCTTGCCTTTGGGTTGCGACTTCACAAACTCGATGCCTCGGTCCACGATCAACTCTGTTTCGTGCCGCAGGCTGCCGTCGGCTTGCTTCTTGTAGTAAGGGTTCCGCCCGATTGCCTCGAACCGGTCAAAGTGATCTTCCCGGCGATAGCCCTTGGGCATCTTGGCGTGCCACTTTCCGAAGTATCCAGTGCGGTAGCCGTTTTCGCGCAGGATATCTGAGTACAGAGTCGCCGCTGCGTCGGGGCGTGCCAGTTCCGGGTTGCTTGGCGTGCCGTAGCTTCGCCCCGTCAGGCCTGTCAAGATCGTCGTGCGACTGACCCAACAGATCGAATGGCTGACAAACGCGTTGTTAAACCGAGTACCTCGACGGGCCAGCGCATCGATATTCGGTGTTTGCACGACGTCGTTGCCATAACAGCCTAGTGTGCTAGTCGTTTGATCGTCGGCAAAGAAGAAGACAATGTTCGGTCGCTCGTCGGCAAAGGATGGCTTGAGCGACAACGCCGGCAACGGTAAGAGACACAAGAGATACAGGATTTTTTTCATTTTAGATCGATCGTGAGGTTATCAATGTGAGTTGAACCAACCACCCTGACAAACAATGCACCTGTCGAGTGTTTAGTGTCGAGTGATTAGTTTAGCCTACAAATCACCGGGCGGAAGAACTCGTCCACCAGTCGAACCAGTTCAATGCTGGTGGAAACTCGATGAATTCACCGTCTAATGCTGTGTCAATTCTTGATTTTGGGGTTGAAGAAGAATGGTCGCCTGGCGAGATAGTCGTTGATCGCTCCTCGATCAAAACGTTTGGTTCGCGGAGCGAACCACGACAATCAGGCTCGACAACCTTGATTCTTAGTCTTGACAGACTAGCAGCGAACAGTGATTTGTCGCCATTGTAACGTTGTATACCCGTTAGTGCGATTAGCGACGCTCGGACACATCCGCCGCGCAGCGAGCATCTTGTTGAACGAATCTCCGCCGGATGATAGGATCGCAACAGCGCGTCAGCATACCAACCCAAATGGTCGGGAGGTGAAGCGATGGCCCGAGGCGTTTCGCGACGAGAATTGCTGCGACGGGGTACGAGCGCGGCATTGGCCGCCGGTATGGCCGGCTCGCCTGTATTAGCAGACGAACGCCCGGGGCCGATCGGCGAGTACCGCCGCGGCGGGATGCTCTACCGCCGGCTGGGCGGAACGGATCTGTTTGTTTCAGCTCTCTCGTTTGGGTCTCACATCAATCCCGCCTACCGAATCGGCGCCAAAAACGGCAGTACGCTCAACGAAGAAGGCCAGGCCCTTCGCGATCGTCACATTGCCAGGGCGATGGACTACGGCGTCAACATGGTTGACACATACGAGAACGCTGGCCAGTGGCAACCGATGGCACAATTGGCGAACAATCGCCACGACAAGGTGTTGGTATCGATCTGTCGCCAGTTCCCAAACTTTGTCGGCAAGAACATCGACGATGCGGTGCGGCTGTTCGGTCATGTGGACCTCTACCGCATCTATGTCGGCGACGGAGCGGGCGTCGGCGACAGCCTTCTCGAGGATTGGGACGTGATGCGGAAGGCGAAGCAGGCTGGCAAGATTCGCGCTATCGGTATCTCGACTCACAGCGAACGCATGATGCTCAGCGCGCTCGACGAACTCGAGGGGCTGGATTACATCATGTTCCCGTACAACTTCATCCACGCGCGGGCGGATTACATCGACGTCTTGCCGAAGGCCATCAAGCAGCGGGTCGGATTGATCGCGATCAAGCCGCTCGCGGCCGGATCGATTGTCAAGCTGGATCCGAAGGCCCCACAGGGCTCGACGCCAGAAAACACAAAGATTCAGTTGTATCAGAAGAAATATCGACCTGTGTTACCGGCCGTCGCCGAAAAACTCACGGAAAGTTTGAACCGTCTTCCTGATGAATCGCTATGCCAGGCTGCCCTGCGGTTCGTCTACTCGCGGTCCTTTATTACCAGTGCCATGCCCGGCATGTTCCAGGAGCACGAATTAGACGACAACTACACGGCGTTGCAACGCCAATTGAAATTGAGTCACGCCGAGCGCGACGTTCTCGACGCGGCCCGCAAGCTCAGCAACGCACGCGGCCCAGGCTGGTTGCCGGCGCACTACCGCTGGCTCGATCAGCGGTGGCGGGTTTGAGCAATGACGCGGCGAGCCATTCCCTGGACAACGCTGTTTCTACTCGTGGTTCTTGCGATTCCGCTGATTCACGGGGCAGTCGAAAACTCCATTCTTGGCGTCGTTGCGGCAGACGACCAACCGCAGTCGGCTCGCGAGACAACGACAGCGCACAAAGTACCAACCGAGTTCAAGCAGGCGGGTGTCTGTGCCCGGTGTCACGTCATCTCCGTGCTGGAATGGGGCATTTCTGCTCACGTCGAGGCTGAGGCTGACTGCCGTAAATGTCATGGTCCAAGTCGCGGGCATGTCGACAACGAACGGAACGAGATAAAACCGGATCGTCTTCCACGTGGCGAGGCGATTGCCAAAAAGCTATGTGCGGATTGCCACGAAACGGGCTGTCCGGAAACGCTGCAAGTCCAAACTTGCAAGAAGTGTCACCATGTGCACGCCTTGATCAATCCTTCTCAGCCGCCGACTGCCAGGGACGATCGGCTTGAGGAACTGCTGTCACGCTGGCAGCATTTCGAGAGCCGGATGGCCGATGCGGAGGGACACGTCAAGCAGCAGGACTTTCAAGCTGCACAGGCAGAGTTCCGTGAAGCGCTAAAGCTGATTCCGGGCAACCACCGTGCGCAGCTGAAACTCAAAATGTGCACCCGGCGGCTCAATCCGCAATTGCCGGGTTTTCTGGTCGTCGGCAAGGAGTTCGACGCCGAAACGGGACTCCCGCGTCAGGTCCGTGTTGCCGATTTGGATGTGAGCATGATGCTGGTCGCGCCCGGCGAGTTCGACATGGGTTCGGACAGGCTGACCGATTCCCGCCCGGTGCATACTGTCCGAGTAGACGCTTTCTACCTTGGCCGATACGAAGTGACGCAGGGCCAGTGGCAGACGATAATGGGCGAAAACCCCAGTGCGCATCAGGGCGACGGTTTTCCCGACGCCAGGCGCATGCCCGTCGAGCGCGTCTCTTGGAACGATTGCCAGGAGTTTTTACGGCGGCTCAATGCACGCATTGCGGGCAGCCAGTTCCGTTTGCCGACCGAAGCGGAATGGGAGTTCGCCTGTCGTGCTGGTGGAGAAGAACCGCAGGGTGGCGCGGATTCCAGTGAGATAGTTGGCCGGCGCGCCTGGTACCGTGCCAATTCGGCGCGCGTGGCAAATCCCGACAAGCTGTTTCTTCAGATCGACGCCTACTCGCCCAGACCCGTTGGGATGCGGCAGCCGAACGTTTGGAGCTTCTACGATATGCAGGGCAACATCGCCGAATGGTGCTCGAGTCTCTTGCGTCCCTATCTTTACGACACGGCGGACGGCCGCGAGTCAGTTTCCGCCAAAGGTATGCGTGTTCTTCGCGGCGGCGGTTTCGCCGACGGGGCAATGTCGCTCGATCCAGCCCTGCGTCACGCGGAGCGCCCCCATCGGCGCCTCCGTTGGAACGGTCTGCGCCTGGCCCGAGACGTGCCGAGCTTGTAGCCGCAGAGCCGATAACGACACGACAGTGAACAACAAATGACCAAGGACCAGCCAATGAACAACTGTCGCATCTGTAGGACGGGCACTCCTGCCCGTCGGCAACAATCAGACGGGCGAAAGTGCCCGTCTTACAGTCCTTTCGCGATAGCTGTTTCTTGGCAGACCGAGGCGGAATCTCGGTATCCTCGACGTTTGAGGCAACTGGTTCGGGTAACTGCCGTTCTTTTCGTGTGTTGCGGCTTGATTCCAGAAGGTCTCGCCGCGAATCGTTCGGATGAATCCGAGCGACCGAACATCATCTGGATCATGGCCGACGATCTCGGTTACGGTGATCTTGGTTGTTATGGCGGCAGCAAGATTCAAACTCCGAACATTGATCGTCTCGCGACGGAAGGAATGAGATTTACTCAATGCTACGCCGGCAGCACGGTTTGCGCGCCTACTCGATGCGTGCTGATGACTGGCAGGCACACTGGCCACTCGACGGTGCGCGGCAACTCGGCGCGGTTGCCCGATCGCAGTCGTCTGCTCGTGCCGCTGAGGCCGGAGGACGTGACCGTCGCGGAAGTCTTGAAGCAGGCTGGATACGCTACAGGTGTGACCGGCAAGTGGGGCATCGGCGAGCGCGGCTCGACGGGTGTGCCCAATGCCCAGGGCTTTGACCAATGGTTGGGCTTCCTGAATCAGAAACATGCACACGGTTTCTATCCTGAATTCCTGTGGAAGAATCGCAGTATCCAGATCATGGACGGAAACCGCGGCGGTCATCAGCGCCAATGGGTTCACGATGCCTTCAACCAGTTTTCACTGGATTTCATCGATCAGCACCGAGACGAGCCGTTCTTCCTCTATGTTGCGTACACGATACCGCACGGCCGTTACGAGATTCCGAGTGACGCTCCGTATTCCAACCGCGACTGGCCGCAGAGCATCAAGAACTACGCCGCCATGGTCACTCGCATGGACGCAGACGTGGGCCGTATCATGCAACGACTTAAGATATTCGAGATTGACAAGCGGACGATCGTTTTCTTTACGAGTGACAATGGCGCCGAGGTTTACTATTTTCGCCGAAGCGGGGAACTCGAACAGTACGAGTCCATTCTGAATAGCTCGCATCCTCTACGCGGCTACAAGCGCGACCTCACTGACGGTGGCATTCGCGTCCCGATGATAGTCCGCTGGCCAGGCCAGATAGAACCAGGGACCAAGAACGACTTCATGTGGGCTTTTTGGGATTTCTTGCCTACAGCAGCCGATCTGGCCGGAGTCGACACGCCGGCCGAAGTCGATGGCCAATCCGTTCTTCCCACACTGTTGGGCAAGCGACAAGATCCACATAAGTTTTTGTATTGGGAGTTCTTTGAACGCGGCTTTCAACAGGCCGTTCGTCACAAGCAATGGAAAGCTCTGCGTCTGCAACAGAACTCGCCGCTGGAACTGTACGATGTCGTCAATGATCTTGCCGAGAAAAATGACGTCGCGGCTCAGCATCCCGATGTCATTGCACGAATCGAAGCGTATTTGAACACGGCAAGATCGGTTTCGCCCTATTGGCCGCCTGCGAAGTGAGTTGCCCCTACTGTACTGCTCCAGCGATTCTCTAGGACACTCCTAAAGGGATCGATACACAGACGTTCCCATCCAGACTGGTTTTAAGGAATCGCTGGACCAGCATACCCACTACCGTCGCGACCCACGCGTTGACATCTGCAACTGAGCGGTCAATCCCGATCATCGGCGAAGTCGCGACTGCAACGTCATTGGAATCTCTAAGCGTTTGCCGTTGCGATTGACGTTGAACGTGATTCGCTCGCCGACTTTGTAGTTCAGTCGAACATAGACGTTGAACTGCAACATCGTCATCTCGAGCTCCTTCCCGTCGATGCCGATGATAATGTCCCGGGCGTGAATACCGGCCTTCCGTGACTCTCGGGGAACGAAGTCACCCTGACTGAAAGCCAAACGTCTTGGCGGCAGGCCCAGTTCGCGCTTTTGCTCCGCCGTCAAGTCTCGGCCGTAAACTTGGGCTTGAGGCTCCAGTCCCCACATTGAGCCGCGCCACGAAATGTCCGATTCTCGCCAACCGTTTTCCAGCGCCAGCGTCCTGGTCAGCGTTCGGTCGCCCCGCGTCCAAACCGCCACAAGTCGTCCGGACTTGGGGGCTCGGTGCAACGCGTACTGCGCGTCAGCGTACGAGGCCACGTTGATCTCGCCCAGCCGAAGCAACACATCATTTTCGCGCATTCCCGCGGCGGCGGCTGATGAGCCTGGCAGAATGGCGTCAATTCGATCGCCTTGTTTCCGATCCAACACCAGCCCGATATTCTTGGGGGGCGGATAGACCCAGACTTCGTCCTTCGACCACTTGTTCGCCAGCGCCAGACGGTCGCGGTCGAAGTCGTAGACCTGGTGGCAGTGGATGCACTGATCCTTCTTCAATCGCCGCGCCGCCGCGAATCGGTCGACACTGTGAACTTCCTTTGCGAGTCGCTTCGGCTGCGCGTTAGGATCGCGGGCGTGCGCGGCCAGCGCCGCTTCCATCGCGTACGTCAGGCCCTCGATGGACAGCCCCTTGTCCGCCGGCCCTTCGTCGCGGCCACCGTAACGTCCGTAGATGTGTTCGTTGGCGTTCATGAAAAATGCCGCCCACGTCAGGTCGTAGTCAAAATCAAATGTTGTTAGATCCACGCCTCGCATGTTTATGATCCGCATCAGTACGAACTTGTCGGCCAACTTGCTGAGTGTTTTGTCGAGACGAACAACCTGCTCGTCGAAGGAGGAACAATCCCGTCACTCCTCTCAGCGGAAGGTCAAGAGGATCGGTTTGCCGGTGCGGCGTGCAATGAGTTTCGCTCGCTCATAGTCTTTTTCCCATGCAGGTGCGTCGGCCGCATCCACCCCGCTCGTCCAACCACAAAGCCCAACGGCTAATAAACCCAAGATCGTGGCTCGCATGACATGGCTCCCAGTCTCAAGGTGGATTGCTTTTTTGGATAGGAGGTAGCGAAGGAATCGAGATGACGACTCTGTTCATTCCGCAACACCCAACGCCGTCAGTCTAGCCACAACGGCATCACACCGCCATTCTTGTTTGGCGGTTCGACGCCCTCTCCGAGCACGAATCCTCGCGACAGACGGAGTTCTCGGCACGGAATCCGTGCCGGTTTTCGGTCTCCTGCAGTGTAAAGGGCATCTCGTATGTCATAGACTGGCAAACTGCGTACCATTCCAAACAGGCAGAGGAACCCGTGTCGATGCGAATACTCACCGGCTGGGCGTTTTTGTGGACATCTGTGCTGGCGATCGTGAGTGCGGATGTCTCGGCGGTTTTATGCGCCGAAGGGCGATCGCCGGCCGCTGGCATTGAAATCACTGTATCCGATAGGGTACTGCACGAGATCGATCCACGGCTTTTCGGTCAATTCATGGAACGGCCCAGTTGGGGCGAAATCGGCCCGGAAGCTGCTGTGATTCCCGGTACCCACAAGCTGCGTCCGAAGGCCAAGCATTTGCTTCGCCGGATGCGGGTCCCGCTGGCACGGTTTCCCGGTGGGACCGACGTCGACTATGTCGACTGGCTCGACATGATTGACAATGTGCCCGGCCGCGTGGGTGGAAGGCCGATCACGACTGGCCATCGCGGTGACCAGGTGACCAACAACTTCGGCTACG
>NYXM01000070.1 GCA_002685655.1 Planctomycetaceae bacterium | reverse complement strand
CGCTGCTGACCGGCCAGTACCCGGCCCGGATCGGGATCCTCGACTATCTGCGACCGAATTCAGCCAACGCCCTCTCGACCGATCATGTCACGTTGCCGGAGATATTGCGGCGGCACGGCTACGCCACTGGAATGATTGGAAAATGGCATTTGACGGGTTACGAGTTTCACGGTGCCGAGCACGAAATCAAACCACGACACCATGGTTTCAGTTGGGATTTTGCTCGCGAAGTGAAAGGCGTCGGCAACGGTGCGAACTTCTGGCCTTACGTGTTTCGCGATCAGCCGATTCGCTGGACTGACATTCCAGAAAACCGCCTGGGGCAGGACGAGTTTCTCGTCGACCGAATGAACCTTGAAGCCGTCGATTTTATTCAACGGAACAAGGACTGCCCGTTTTTCCTGTATCTGAGCCACTTCGCACCCCACTCGATCCTCAACGGCAAGCCCCAACTGGTGGAGAAGTATCGCCGCAAGCACTCGCCGGGGCCGAGCAGCAAGGACCGGTGCTACCTGTGTCAGGATCATGGGCATTCGGGAGACTCGCTAAATCACTGGGCCCAGGATCACAACCCACATCTGGCGGCAATGCTCGAGAGTATTGACGACGGAATCTGGATGATTCGAGCCAAGCTGGACGAATTGGGCCTGGCCGAAAACACGATCATCATCTTTACCAGCGATAACGGTGGAGAGACGAACGTAACCTCCAATGCTCCTCTGCGAGGCGGCAAGAGCCAGTTGTACGAAGGCGGCATTCGCGTCCCGTTGATTGTCCATTGGCCAACCCGAGTTCCAGCTAGTTCAGTTTGTCAGCAATCGACGATGAATGTCGATTTCTATCCCACGTTGCTGAGTGCCGTGGAACTCGACCCAGATCCCGGCCATACTCTTGACGGCGTTTCCACACTGGCGACATGGAAAGATGCCAGGGCCACCGTCAATCGACCGGCGCTTTGCTGGCACTACCCGCTAGACCGACCACACTTTCTGGGCGGTGAATCGTCCGGTGCCATTCGTGACGGTGACTGGAAGCTGATCGAGTTCTTTGATACTGGAATGAGTGAACTCTACTTGCTCACTGACGATCCTTCTGAACAACACAACCTGGCAACGGAAGAGCCCGCGCTTGTTCAGCGTTTGAAAACGAAGCTGGCTGGCTGGCGCGATTCGATGGACGCTCGGCTACCCTCATCCCCGCTGCTCGGCGAACCCCGGAAGCTCTACTTTGCGGATCACTTCTCGCCCGGTCAGGTCAGTTCGCGTTGGGCATTCTCGAAAGACTGGTCGGTCGACCATGGCGAACTGCATCGCGTCCCCAACGGCAGCAAGTCGACCCGCATTTTCCTCAAAGACGCTCAGTATCGCGATGTGATGATCCGCTTCGATTTTCAGTTTGGGAAGGCCCAGGATATTCGGCTTGTGACTGGCGGAGGCGGTTCCTACAACGCCGTGATTCACATCCATCGTGACCATTTCTATATACAGACGGCACTCGACAAGTCTGGGCCGTACTTCCCGTATCGACACGGCGAGTGTGCATACGACTTCGCGCCGAATCGCTGGTACACGATGGTGGTCGAATTTGTCGGTAACCAGCTTGTGGCCCATCTTGACCACGACCATGTCGCCCATGCAAAGCATCCGATCCTCGACAAGCAGCGTCGCTATTTTGCCTTTCAGGTCGACAATTCGTCAGCCACATTCGACAACGTCCAGATTCTGACAGCATCAAAACATCGCGACTTGGCGAACAATCTGCAACACATTCAGGCGGTTGCCGGAAAGCACCCAGTCGAGAAGCCACTTGGTGAACAGTTTGCCGTTCAAAAGACCAATGCGCACGAACGGCTCTACCAACGCGACGCGACTTATCGAGACCTGGTGAAGCGCGTCGATCAACTTGATGCCAACAACAAGCAACGCTATCCGGATGTTTTCCGCTCGCACAAAGAGTTCCGAAAGGAAATTGCCACACTGCGAAAGAGACTGCACGAAGAAGATCCACGGTACAAGGAGATGTTGTTCGCCACCTACCGAGCGACTCGAGCGATCGAAGCGTTCCTGATTGCGCAACAGGCTGATGTCGCTGATCTCCCGGACAGTCGTCGCCTGCGAGAAATCGAACGCCTGCGTGAGCAGTTTCAGACCGACGCGAGGTATCAGAAACTCGTTGAACAACGCGATGCAAGACAACAGCAACTAGAGAAAAGGTACTCGAAGCTGTTCGTGACCAATGAAGAGATCACGGCGTCTAGGAAAGAACGCCGAAAGGCCATGGAAGGCGATCCTGCATTCCGGAAGCTCGTCAATCAACGCGCCATGGCATGGCGAGCTCAGCAGACGTATCTGCTGGAGCACGATGAACTTCTGGGCGAGTTGCAGCGTCGGATGACCGTCGACGTCGACGGACCAGGTCGACAGGACAACTGAGGGTAGGAGGACAGTCGCTGCCCGGTCCGTTCGTTCGACTCTCCGAGCCGGACTCGTGCTATTCTGTCGGTCCGCCTCTCTGAGAGGGACACATGCCTCATTGGTCAATGCCCGAATCGTCAATCGTCGTGCGGATTCCTCGTCTTCAATCACCAACGCGCGAAGATGTTGTTCGTTCATTACACGCGATCGTGCGTCAGTGCGTCATACACATCCACGATGGCGACGATTCGCGCGGCAAGGGGAATCTCGCTTCCAGAAACACGGCAGGGATATCCGGTCCCGTCCCAACGTTCGTGGTGGGATAAAGCGATTTCACCAGCCATCTTGAGCATCGGCGATTGACTGTCTGCGAGGAGTTGCCCCCCAATTACCGTATGTGATTTCATGATCTCGAATTCGCCGTCGGTCAGTTTTCCAGGCTTTTGCAGGACGCTGTCGGGAATGCCGATCTTACCGACGTCGTGCATTGAGGCAGCTACCCTCAGTGCTAGTGCAAGTTGACTGACTTTCGTGTCCGAGTCACCTCCGGCCGATGCAGTCACAAAAGCCTTCATGGCACGGCAAATACTTCCTGCCCCTGGACGGGCCCTGACCCAAGCATCTGCCGTGCCGACGAAGGTTGTGCAGTTCCTATCGTCGTAAGCTCGCCTCACGGTAAATTCCGATCCCCGCAAAATATTGCGGTGCGCGCCCACGTTTGTCACTTCATAAGGAAGCTCGTCGGAGCAGAACAAGAGGCGGCTTATGCCGGATCAATGATGCATCGCGGGACGAGCGGCATCCTTGCTACCTTCGAGCCCCTCTCCCGTCATCAGCCGCTGATGGGTTATCGGCCTTAACATCGTCCGCACGATTATTACGCTGCATTGCGTGACACACGCAGTTCAGACCACTGCTGACTTCTCGTAGAAGCCCATCAGAACTCGGAAACCGTTCGGCTTCGCAGACGAAACGAACAAGCTCGGCGATAGATCTCGCCCCGATCTTGCGATAAATGTCTTTTCGACGCGCTTCGACGGTTCTTAAGCTCAGATCGAGCTGTGACGAAATGCGCTTATTTGGCTGTCCAGCGGCCATCATGTCCATGATTTGACGCTCCTGCCGCGTTAGACTGTCAATGCGTGATCGCTGGTCCAGCTTCCTGCGGCGCGCCTCACGGAGTTGTGCCTCGACGGCCAGTGCCCTCTGAATCTGATCCCATAGCACCAAATCACGCCACGGCTTCTCCAGCAATGTGAATGCTCCGAGCTGCATGGATTCGACGGCTGCCGGCACGTCGGCACAGTCGGTAACCACGATCGTTGGCAAGGTCATGTCGCGGGCCCTCAGGACCTTCTGCAGCTCCAATCCGCCCATCCCCGGCAATCGCAGTTCTGTCACCAGGCAACCCGACTGGCTACCATCACAACTTTGAAGAAACTCCTCAGCCGACGAAAACCGTTCTGCTTTGACACCCATCGGTGCGATGAGCGATTGCACCGACGCTTGGGCCGCACAATCGCCGTCCACAATGAAGACTGTCGAGCTTTCCGATGCCATGTTGAAGTCTGCTGCGCCTGTTAAGCGTGGCTTCCTAGCATCCGTGCCCGAAAGCCACAGAGACTTGACTACACATCATGCGTAGCTTCGTCGCGTTGTTGGTTTAATCGCCTTGTATGCCAATCACCTGGACTAGGTGCGTCCGTTCGAGGATTTCCTTCACATGCGCCGAGGCGTTTCTTAACCAAACATCGATCCCGCGCTTTCGACAACGCAAGAACGCTTCCAAGGTGCCGCTGGAAAGAAGATCATGCCCGGTAATGTCGAACACTATGGCCTTCGGTGGTGACGTTAGAAAGTGGCCCTCGACGGCTTCCATAAACACAGCGCGTGCATCATCGTTGTGCGTGTCACTCAAGAGCACACGCACCACAAGTTCCCCGTTCGTTGCGTCGTACACGAAACGTGGAGCCGACGAAGTTCTATCCGTGTCGTTGGTCTTCTGCATGGTATTCACACTAGGTTGAGAATCAGTTCATCACACACGCGATAGTTTTATAGTAAGAGTTATTGGTCACATGAATCCAATTGCCCACAATTGCCGCAAATTTGAGGGGTATCCCGACTGAGGGATTTCCCTACCTGACAGCGCTCTCGGCCAGCATGGCCAGACGTACGAGTTCGGCAACACTGCGAACTCGGAGCTTTTTCATCAAGCTTGCGCGATGCTTCTCAACCGTCTTCTCGCTGATGTCCATCCGGCGGGCGATGACTTTGTTTGCGCGACCGGCGACAACGTGTTGAAGTGCCTCGGTTTCCCGTGGAGAAAGCATCGCGAGTTGCGCACCAGCGATGGCGGTTTGCTTGGCGTCGGCTTCCGATTGCTTGCGGCGCGTGATGTCCTCTAGCAGGCCGTCAATTCGTGACTGTCCACCATTGGCAGCCACCAGTCGTACGTTGAGTCGGAAAACTCTGGTCGCTTCGGATCCGGCTGCCAGTTCGATTTCTGCTTCTCGCGGAACTCGCGAGGCAACAACGTCACGCAAGAAACGTTCGGCTTGGGAATCGTCTGAAAACAGTGATTTCAGTGATTTCTGATGGACATGCGACGCCAAATTGCACTCCAGCAGCTCAACCATCGCGCTGTTCAGATCCAGGAACCGACCTTCTAGCGTGCAACAAAAGACGCCGACTTCCAGTTGCGTCAAGAGGGACTCCAACCGGGTCGCCAGTTCATTCGCTCGCTTTTGAGTCATGGCGTGTTCTAAAACCGCCTGCACAGCGCCGCGCAACCGAACGAGGTGCTTGATGGTTTTGATGATGTAGTCATCCAGTCCGAGCTTCATCGCTTCGACGGCGATCTCCTCGCTACCGGTCGCCGTGAACATGATGACTGGGCAATTGGGCGCACGCTTCTTGACGGCTTTCAACACACGAATACCGTCGGACCATTGCAAATGATAGTCGGTGACGACCAGGTCAAAGGCACCATCGTTGATCTGGGCGTCGAGTTGCAGCTGGTCGATGGCTTCCGCAATCTGGACGTCTGGATAAGCACTCCGTAGCTCCCGCTCCACAAGCCCGCGGTCTTCGGGATTATCGTCTACGAGCAACACTTGTAGCGGACGCGACACCCTGCTTGGCCTCCACGTGTGTCGGCAACTGACTACCTGTGAACAACTGAGGCTAGAACCAGGCTCTTCGAGCCCGAGAACTTTCGCAAATGATCACCACATCTCAATCAACAGGCTGCTGAGCTCGGCGTGACATTGGACATCAACCTGTGGATTCTAGTCCTTTTCCAGCGAGTGCACCACCGAGGCGTTGTCTGATTTGAGCAGATTGAGTTCTCCGTCGAAGCCGTACGAAGATCATGTCGAGACAATCATTGGAAGCCGTCTATTCCGGGAGTCCTTTGGAATCATAGCTCTTGCCACATGTCGTCAGCTCGACCCAGAAACGGCTGCCGCGTTCCAGTTCCGATTCGACACCGCAATGACCGCCGAGACGGTTACAAGCTCGAGCAACGATCGCCAACCCAATACCGGTTCCTGAATAGCTTTCGATTCCGTGCAGCCGCTCAAACGTGCGGAAAATACGGTCTTGATTCTCATCGTCGATGCCAATGCCATTATCTTCAACCCACAGCCGTACCCTGTCATCGCTACGTTTCTCCATCCAGATCCTGACTTCCGCCCGCATGCCCTGCGCGACAAATTTTATGGCGTTGGAAACCAGATTCGCCACGATTTGTACCAGCGTCGCACGATGTCCGCTAACGGTTGGCAGATCATCAGCCACGTCGATGACGGCGCCGCCATTCGCGATCTCTACGTGCAGTTGGTCAAGCACTTCACGCACGACGATATCGAGCGCAACATCACGCAACGGCAACTCAGAGCGACCGAGACGGCTATACGCCAGCAAGTCTTCGATCAGCAAGTCCATCCTTTGGGCCGACGTTTCAATCCGCTGAATGTAGTTGCGGCCGCGGTCATCCAGTTGCTCGCCGTAGTCGCCGGCCAGCGCGGTGGCAAATCCTTCCATTGCCCTCACTGGAGCTCGCAAGTCGTGTGTCACCGAGCGAGCGTACGCCTCGAGATCCTCGTTGGCCTGCTGCAATTCCACAGTGCGTTCCACGACACGCTTTTCGAGTTCGACATTCAGTTCACGCAACTGCTCTTCGCTTTCGCGTAACCGATGCTCAGCTTTCTTCTGTTTCGTAATGTCTCGGCCGACGGATTGATAAGCAACGAGTTGGCCATCATCATCGAACAGAGCCCGATCGGTCCACTGTTGCCAAGCCACTGATCCATCGGGCAGGAACACACGATGATCATCCGTACTCACTGGACTGGCCGGCGTCAGAGCCGAGAGTCTTGCCATCACACGCGCGCGGTCCTCGTCACTGATCAACTGAAAGAAACTCGTGTCGGTCAACTCTTCGCGCGTTTGGCCAAAATATCGACAGTACGCGTCGTTGACAAACGTTCGAACGCCACCCGGCTGCCAGCGAACAATGAAGTCTATCTGGTCTTCAACCACAGCCCGATATCGTTGTTCACTTGCCTGCAAGACTTCGTCTGCCCGTTTGCGCATCAGTGCATTTGCAAAGATCTCGCCAACGAGTTTGAGCTGATTGACTAAGTCATCGGGCCAATCGCGTTCGCTGTGCACCGCGTTAAAGGCAACTGCACCTGTAATGTTGCCACCTACGACCATAGGTACGGTGACAGAGGAGCGAATTCCAACTTCCTGCAGAAAGCTCCGCTCTCTTGCAAACTCGTCGGGTATTTCAGAGACATTGGGGATGACCGTAGCATCACCCCGGGACCATAATTCCATGGCCCAGGGTATTGAGTTGGTTTTCGACGTCTGGTGTTGCTTGGATGAAGGTTCAATGCCAGACGCAGTCCACTCATGCTCTACGCTGAAAACAGAATTGTCCTCTGACAATGCAGTGATCAAGGCCCGGTCAACGTCCATGAATTCGGCAAGCGACCCCAGGCATGAATCGATCTTTCTATCGATCTCACCCGCTGGCAAGTTGATAAGTGTTGAAGAGATTTTGGAGAGTAAGGTTTCAAATTCGAGGCGGTTTCTCAGTGATTCCGCCGTCTTCTTGCGCTCTGAGATGTCACGGACAAAAACCGACACACCGGTTACTACGCCATCGTTGACAATCGGGTTAAACCGCACTTCTGAGTACGTGATCGCACCATCGTGCTCGTATTGCTTTTCAATCGAGAAGCGCTCACCGTCCAAGGCCCGGTCATAGCGCTGTTTCCAGTCGGCAGCGATGTCGGGCGGAACCTGCTCCAGAATGTACATTCCTGGTCTGAAATCGATTCCCCAGAAAATGCGAGCTCGTTCTTGGAATGCGGAATTGAACGTCAGAATACGGTATGGCCGATCAATGGAAACAATG
>NYXM01000069.1 GCA_002685655.1 Planctomycetaceae bacterium | reverse complement strand
TTGGCTCTCCTATCGTGCGGCTTTGTTTGCAACCGCAGCATGATAGAAGAGCCTTTTTTAGTGGATACCAATTGAAGACGTTTTCTCAGAAAGTGCAGCCCATTAGAAACAATGTGAAAATTAGGAACATCCAGCGAACGGCAGACGCAGGCATGGGTAAAAGGACCTTTGGGATTGGCAACGAATACTTCGACGACGATGGACAAACGGAGAAGCAAAAACCCATTGTCGCTGGCGCCGGTGTGTGGGTCAAACCCGTCAGGAAATTGCTCCCCTTCTATGGCACAAAACTATCTCTGGTGCCGTTAGAATAAACTGAACAATCCATCATCTTCGGTGAACACCACTCGCTCAAACTCGAATCGGGCGCCGGAGCACAGCCTACTTGGGTCGATTGCGGTAGAACGTAAAACCAAGCAGGACGGCCAGCAAGCTGATCCAAATCGCTTGATTGACGATGCCTTCCGGCACTGGAAGATTAGTGCGCTCGATCGACGCTAACGGAGCGATGATCAAGAACAGCGCTGTGGCGATGGCCGTGGCGACCGTCGCGAACGCCACCAGTTTCAGGAGCTGTTTGCTTTGTCGACGGCCGAAGGCCACCGCCGTTCCTGTGGCCGTTACCACCAACGACAATGAGACTACGTGCATCAGAACGACTGGGAAGAAGGCATCCATACTCTCGCGCACTTGGAAACGTTCATCGAACAACTGTCCTAGAAAACCTCCGATCGCTCCCAGGGCCCCGCCCAGCAAAATACCGATTCCGGCGGCGAGCAAACCCGATATGAATGACCGATGAGCCATGACGCACGCGAATCCAAAGCAGGCGCCGAACACGATTCCGAGCAGGCCGTAGGCAAGTCCGTTATCAGCCAGGCGAACAAGGTACTCGGCTTGGTCGACTTCAGCCTGCATTTCGGGTGGTAATGACAGCCCATTCACCTCGCCCGCCTGCTTGGCCAATTCTGCGGGGATGTTGAAGCTGCCCTGCGACAAACTGACTGCCGTGGTTGCGGCCACGGCCGCCACGATTGTCGCGGCGAATGTGGCGAACAGTGCCGCCCGGCTGGGAACTGTCTCGGCTGGCGACGGGGCAGGCATTTCACCGTTGGATACGCTGGATTCGTTTTCGGTCACCTGTGGCTGCTCGACAATTCGGGGCTCGCGGGATGCATGGGAGAACTTGTGATTATGTGAATGAAACTGGTGGCCTGTCGAGTGGTTGGGCTGCGGTTTGCCGGTTTGTCGGCGACCGACTAGAATCGAAGCGTCAGCCGCGAGGAACCTCACCTTCTTTTCTTCTTGTCAGATAAAGCAAGTGCGATCACCCAATCGAGGCCGAAATTGGATCTGGCTGGTCGGCTGTGTGGCCGTAATTGGTTTGATCACGGTGGCCGTCGCGATCCGCCTGAGTGGCGATGTCGCCGAGTTGCCGACGGTGCAGCGCTCGGATACGTCGCCGCGAGTCGATGAGATTCGCGACGACAAGCTGCTTTCGCTGGAAAGCCGTCAGCTACTCTGGGAGATTGAACATATCGCCTTTACCGTCGAGCAAAAGGTCTTCCCGGAGTTCAAGCGGACACTTCTGCAAAACGACACCGACGGTCTGGTCGCCTTCATGTCCGATGATTTCACCGGCACGGTGCCTTCGGCGACTTGGAGTGAGGTGATCGAGCGTGGGCCCGTGGTCGCTCGGTTTGCCACGCCGGCGGAAAGTGGCGGCCGATCGCTCGATGCACGCAGTTTTGCCGAGGAATTGATGCGATTGCGACAACAGTTCGACGCCGATGCCGAATCGTGCCGACTGTCAATGGGATTGGTGCGTTTGAATCCGGTCGTTTCGGGGGAGCTGGGCGGTTCGTGGGAGGGCGTCTGGCGCCTCGTCATCCGTGGCTCGCAAGGCGGTCGTCGCCGCGAGATGTGGATCACGCTGGGCGTTCAACTTGACTCGCTGGACGACCAGATTGCTACCCGTCAACATTGGATCCGGTCTGCGACGCTGGATTCAGTGTGGTTGGCAGAGTCGCCGGGGCCGCTGCTTGAGGAGATTACCGCCACGACTGGAATCGATACTGCCCGGTTGGTCGACAATTGGACCAGCGGTGCCGTCTTCAATCCCGTATCGGGCGGAGTTTATCTCGCCGACTACGATCGCGACGGTGTGCTCGACATGTTGGTCGAGGATTCCAATGTCGGAGGCCTGCTTTATCGCGGTCTGGGGGACGGCACTTTCCGGGACGTTACCAGCGAGGTGGGGCTCGCTGCCGCGTCCACTGCGCGGCCACTCTGGACGCTCTCGTGCTGGGCGGACCTCGACGGCGACGGCGACGAAGATCTGATTGTCGGCGAAGCGCTGTACGAAAACCTCGGCGATGGGACTTTCCGCGACGTTACTGAATTATCGAACCTGGCTCTGGCGCCTGCCGAGGGCTACGCAGTGGCTGACTACGATCGCGACGGACAGGTGGACCTTTACGTGTGTCACAGCGCCCCGTTCCTGCCCGGGCAAACGGCACCCGAAAAAGTGGAATGGATCGATGGCGGTCTAGGAGTCGACAACGTCCTCTGGCGCAATCTGGGGGACTGGCAATTCGAAGACGTTTCCGAGGCGAGCGGCACCGGTGGTGGAGGAAGTGCTTGTTTCACCGCCGTGTGGTTCGACGCCAACAACGATCTCAATCCGGATTTGCTGGCCATTAACGAATTTGGTCGCAATTCGTTGCTTCTCAACCGTGGCGACGGTGCGTTCGACGAAACCACCATCGATCCCATATTCGGTGGGTTCTCGATGGGCGCTACTGCCGGCGACTTTGACAATGACGGCATCAGCGACTTGTATGTCGCCAACATGTATTCCAAGGCGGGCAATCGGATTCTCGCCAATGTCTTCGAGAGGGACTATCCGGCGGGTCTGTTTGCCAAGGTGCGGGAGGCGACGACGGGCAACAAGCTTTATCGGAGCCTGGGCGATGGTCGTTTCTCGCCGTTACCGTCCACCACGGAGCACGCGGAAGTTGGTTGGGCCTACGGACCCAACTTCGTGGATTTGGATGGCGATGGGTTTCTGGATCTCTATGTGACAGCCGGCTTTCAATCGGTTGCTCGCGGCAAGCCGGACGGATGACGTTGCGTTTGGCAGGCTGTCGTGTCACAGCCATTGGACCAGCTTGAAACCCATCCTCCGCTCGGCGAGATGGACGAGGAAGCCGGCGAATTCTGGCTCGCTAACCCCTGGCAGAATGGCGACAACAACCTCAGCGCCTTCGAACGGAACCGCATTCTGTTGAACGTCTCCGGCAAGCAGTTTGTCGACGTCTCCCACCTGACCTCCGCCGATCTGGAGAGCGATTCGCGGGGCGTGGCTTCCGGCGATCTGAATGGTGACGGGATGCCTGATGTCGTGGTCCGCAGCGTTGGCGGTGGTCCCTTGCGGGTTTTTCTCAACCGCTGGCCGCAGACGAACTGGTTACAAGTTTCCTTGCACGGCACCCAGTCGAACCGCCTGGGGTTGGGCGCGAAGCTGAAGTTGTCCGCCGGAGGACACACGTTGTGGCGCGAGCTCTACCCGTTCGCCAGCTTTCAGTCGCAGTTACCCAGTCTGGTGCATTTTGGACTGGGAACGTCGGAGAGCGTCGAGGAACTGATGATCTATTGGCCATCGGGCATTATACAGACCGTAGAGGTCACGGAGATCAACCGTGCAATCACGATCACCGAGCCATCTGTTGCAACCGTCGATTCCCCGACCAAAAGCGACCGCGTCCCATGAAGGCCAGGACCGAACCGTTCAGTTATTCCGAAGCGGAACGCAACCGCCGCACACGCCGCATCCGCCTCTGGCGACTGTTGCTGTTGGTTTCAGTGTTCGTTGTTCTGGCAGTCTGGCTGGCAACGCAAATGGACGAAATCTGCCTGCAGCGGGGCCGCGCCAACTTGCGTTCTCGGAATCATGATCGGGCGCTGGCGTGGCTTGAATGGGCCCAATGGTGTGCGCCCGATCGAGCGGAAGTCGCGTTTTATCTCGCTCGTGCGAATCGGCGTCTGCAGCGGTTCGATGCGGTCAGGCAGTATCTCAGCAAGGCCGATGTTTTAGGTTATGACATCGGTCAGCTCGAGCGTGAACAGTGGTTGGCGCTGGCCCAAACGTCACAGTTTTCGGAAATGGACGACCACTGGTCGGAACTATTCTTGGACGCCGCCGACGACGGCCCTGAACTGAGCAACGCCTATGTGACCTGGTGCCTGTCGCGACTGAATCTTCAGGACGGACTCCGTGTAATCAGCGCCTGGGAGGCGGATTTCCCAGCCGACCCCCAGCCGCACTTCATGCGCGGCCGAGTGAATGAAGTCATGCTGCGCTGGGCGGAGGCGGTCGAGGAATATCAGGTGGCGTTGGCACTGGATGACACGCGCAACGATGTACGGTTTCGACTGGGCAATGCATTGATGCACCTGCTGAAGAACGACGCTGCCGTGCGGGAATTACGGGCCTGCCTGGCGGTCGACCCGTTACATGCGGATGCGACAGTTGCCCTGTCAAAATGCCTGTTCAGGCTGGACGACGAATCGGCGTCGCGGCAGTTATTGCAGGAGTTGGTGCAACGCGATCCGACACACGTTCCGGCGTTGCACGCCTTGGGTGATCTCGAGCTGACGGCGGGCAACTATCAGGCGGCCGAAACTACCCTTTCACGGGCTGTCGCGATCAAGCCCGAAGATCAGACGATTCGCTACGCCTTGACGAAGGCGCTGCAACGATTGGGCCGAAAGGAAGAAGCGCGGGAGCACCTTCAATTCGTCCAGGAGGCTACCAAACCACTGCTACGGCTCGCCAATCTGACGGCCGACCTGGTTGAGGATCCGAACAATATTGAATTGCGGTCGGAAATCGCACAGATCACCTGGAAGTACAAGTCTCATGAAGAAGGCGCCCAGTGGTTCCACAGCCTGTTGGATTTGGCGCCCGGCCATGCCGCGACGCACTTGGCACTCGCCGAACACTACACGTTGAAAGGTGACCAAGAGCAGGTCGACTTTCATCGCCGGCTCGCGGAACCAGTCGAGGGCGGCAAAAGGTGAGATTCCGATTCGGCCATCCGCTGTCGACGCACGTAATCTCCTGGCGATGGGCTCAGGCAGGTATCGTCGCGTGTTGGCTCTTGGCGGCTGTGGCCGGCTGCAATCGGTCCAATCCGCCTCCCAGTAAATCTGCCGACGGGCCGAACCTATCTTCTCCAGACACGCCACGCGCAGCGCACCAGTCGAAAGCTCGCTTTGTGGAGATGACGCGGCACGCCGGCATCGATTTTGTTCCTCGGAACGGCCAGGAAGCCAATGAATTCGCCATTCTAGAAACGTTGGGCGCGGGCGTGGCGCTGATGGATTACGACCTGGATGACGACTTGGACGTCTTCTTTGCCGGCGGTGGAGAATTCGGATCCGATGGCGGCATCGTCGGCTGTCGGCCGGTGTTCTATCGCAACGATGGTGATTGGCACTTCCAAGAGGTTTCTGAACTGGCCGGCCTGAACGAAGAACGATTATACTCCCATGGAGCGATTGCGGGCGACTACGACGACGATGGCGATCCGGATCTGCTGGTGACCGGTTACGGCGGCCTGCTGCTGTATCAGAACCAGGGAGACGGCACCTTTACCGAAGCGGCGCGGGCGGTAGGACTGCAGAGTTCGCTTTGGAATACGAGCGCGGCTTGGGGCGACTTGAACGGCGACTCGATCCTCGACCTGTATGTTGTACGTTATGTGAATTGGTCGCTCGAAAACCACCCAAAATGCAATGGCAGTTTGGGGATCGTTCGCGATGTTTGTGCGCCTTCGATCTTTCAGCCGGTGGCCGACATGCTGTTTTTCGGTACCGGTGACGGATCGTTTCGCCAGGCTGGCAGCGAGACAGGAATCGGTGAGGCTGGCATGGGTCTGGCCGTGTTGTTGGGCGACGTGGATCTGGACGGCGACCTGGATATCTATGTCGCCAACGATACCACTCAGAACTTGCTTTATACGAACGATGGTCAGGGAGTTTTTCGCGAGCGGGGCCTCGAGCTCGGAGTCGCACTCAGCGACATCAGCGAGGCGGATGGTAGCATGGGCGTCGATCTGGGTGATTTCAACCTAGACGGTCTTCCGGACCTGTGGGTCTCGAACTTTGAAGATCAGACGTTTGCCCTTTACCGCAACGACGGCGATAGCCTGTTTCAACATGTCAGCAACCGCGTTGGCATCGGCGCCATGGGCGGCGTCTTTGTCGGTTTTGGAACAAGCTTCTTCGATTTCGACCGCGATGGAGATGAAGATATTGTCGCCACCAATGGACACGTGATGCGCGTTGCCCGCAACGCACCGATTCGGCAGCCGCCGCTGCTGTTCGAAAATCTAGACGGTCGCCGCTTCGTCAACGTGGCGGCTCAAGCCGGCGCGTACATGTCCTCCCCACATATGGGGCGTGGCTTGGCCGTGGCGGATTTAGATCGCGACGGCGATTTGGACGTTGTCGTTTCGCATATCAACGAACCCGTCTCGCTGCTGTCGAACGAAAGTGAGAATCACCATCATTGGATCAGTTTCCACCTGATCGGGTGCCAGAGTCCGCGCGACGCCGTGGGAAGCGTCGTTCGTATCAGGGCGGGAGGGAAGACTCAATTGAGGACATCTTGTGGAGGTCGCAGTTACCTGTCCACAAATTCTCCCGACCTGTTTTTCGGCCTTGCGGATCAGACCCAGGTCGATCAGGTCGACATCCGCTGGCCCTCCGGCGTCACCATGCGTCTGGAGCATGTTCCAGCTGACCAGCGGATCACTCTGGTGGAACCTACGGGGCCCTGACGATTCGTAACAATTTGTAGCGAGCCTTGCTAATCACAGTCTCGGTGGTTAGTTTTACTAGTTGTCCTCTCCTAATTCGTAATTCGAAACTCTAGTGTACATTTGACCATGATTTGTAGATTTCAAACGCCCATGAACTTGGTGTCCGCATTGGTTGCTTTTTCGCTGGCCATTCCCTTTGCCGGATGTGGCCCGAGCGGTCCGAAACTGTACAAGGTGACCGGGAAGGTAACGATTGACGGCAAACCGGCGCGGTCCGCGATGATCATTTTCAATTCTGCTGACGGTGCTGACTCCGCCGCTGCCGACCTTAGTGATGAAGGCGAATTTGAAATGATGACGGGCGGCGCCCGATCGGGTTTGGTCCCGGGCCGGTATTCAGTGCAGATTATTCGCGTCGAAGGAGGCAGCGTCGAGGAAGGCGAAGAGGAAGCGCCGCCCTCCAATGTGCCTGCAAAATACGGGGAAGAGACGTCAGATCTGACTGCCGATGTCAAGGAAGAAGACAACATTATCAATTTCCCCCTCGTCTCCTCATAACCCACGGTTTGTGGAGATTCATGGGCTTCTATCTCGGTTCTTATTCGTTATTTCATCGTAAAGGAGGTTCAACCATGCCGTCATTTCGGAGAGAAGCCAAACGTGGCTTCACACTTGTCGAGCTGCTGGTGGTGATCGCCATCATCGGCATCTTGGTAGCGTTATTGCTGCCCGCCGTGCAGGCTGCCCGCGAAGCAGCTCGCCGCATGAGTTGCGGCAACAATCTGAAGCAAATCGGCCTGGCGATGCACAACTATCACGACACGCATAAGAGATTTCCGTCGGCCGAAGTCCATCCAGTGCGTGCGAATGGATCGATGGTTTGTAATGCGGGTGCGGGCCGCACTTGGGGGTCGAAGCCGTCCCATTGGCCCATGTTGTTGATGCCCTACATCGAAAACCAGACCGTCTACGATAAACTCGACTTTGGGCGGCGTTGGAACCACGCGACGAATCGGCAGTATCACCGGGACAAATATGAGATTCTACTCTGCCCCAGTAATCCCAAACCGGATCAAGTCTGGTCCGGTTGGAGCCGGATTCTCCACTACCATGCCAACACAGGAACGTGGCGTCGCGGGTCGTTGGAATGCTCGATCGAGACCAACGGCCCCTTCTGGTACAATGGCAGCGCAAGGTTCCGCGACATTACCGATGGAACTACCAATACGGCGATGGTTTGCGAAGCCATTGGCTGGGAACCCAAACATCCTAACTCGCGTCGCGGCGCAGCCTGTCGCGGTCCGCTGGATCGCAATTTGGTTTGCGATGGCCGCGGTATGAGGTTCAGTTCCATCACGCGATTTACTTACAACAACTGGCGCCCCGGGAGCGGAACTCCAAACCCCGTCAAGCCAAATGGCGTTGATCGCTGGTTTGCTTCATCCAGCTACCATCCAGGCGGAATTCAGGTCGCCCTTTGCGATGGTTCCGTGCGGTTCGTTCCCGATACGGTTAATGGCGTGGTTTGGGCCGGTATGGGAACCATGAACGGTGGCGAGACGTTCACTTTGCCTTAGCCGCTGTACCTGTTGTGGGGAAATGCGACGTTGCGGTGGACGCATTGCTATTCAAACGGCGGCGGTTTCTACTTGAAACCGTCGCCGTTCTTATTTGTTCGGCGGCACCTCGAGTGTGACTTGATGGTTGGGTGCTGGATAATTGGGCGCTGGACAATCGAGCTCTGGTTAATCGAGCTCTGGTTAATCGGGCGCTGGATAATCGGGCTTTGGATAATCGGGCTCTGGGAAACAGCAGGTATCTGGTTGATGAGCGTTTCGCCGCTGCCAAAGAACTCGAAGGTGGCCGTTTGGCGCGGACCGTGGAAACTCCCCGCTCCGGCGTTGGCCGTGTTCATGGCGATGAGCGCCGCCTGTAACCACACACCGCCCTCGGCACCTCCACCGCCCCAGTCGACTCAGGCCGCGCCGATGTTCCGCGAGGTTACCAAAGATCGAGGGTTAAACTTCCAGCACGATGCCGGGCCGACGGGTGATTTCTTCTTCCCACAGATCATGGGCGCGGGCTGTGCGTTGTTCGATTTCGATGGTGACGGCGACCTGGATGTGTACCTCATCAACGGAGGCGACTTTTCCTCGCCGCCCTCGGAATCCGAGACGCCCACAGGCGCCGCGAATCAGCTGTTTCGGCAAGAGGCGAACGGCCGGTTTGTCGATGTCAGCGTGGAAGTGGGGCTGGACGACCACGGCTACGGCATGGGGATCGCCATCGGCGACGTCGACAATGACGGCGATCCCGACGTCTATCTGACGAACTACGGTGCCGATCAGCTTTACTTGAACGAATCTGCCGGCAGGTTTGTACGGGCCGGGCCGGATGCGGGCATCGCGAATCTGCGTTGGAGCGCGTCGGCCTGTTTCGTGGACTACGATCGCGACGGATGGCTCGATCTGTTTGTCACCAACTACGTGGACTGGATTCCTCGTTTGTGCGTGGCGATTGGTGGCGGCGATCAGGACTTCTGCGCTCCGTACATGTTTCCCGCAACGTCCGACCGTTTGTTCCACAATGAGACGGGCCGGCAACCGGCCAGTTCAGAGCGTCATGCGGTCTTTCGGGAAGTCAGTCTGGAAGCCGGCATCGCCGCCACGCAAGGCCCCGGTCTGGGAGTCTTGGCAGCGGATTTTAACGAAGACGGCTGGCCCGACCTGTATGTTGCCAACGATCAAACGAGCAATGTGCTCTGGATCAACCAGCGGGATGGGACGTTTCGCGACGAAGCCGTGTTGCGCGGATGTGCGAACGACACACAAGGGCGGTCGCAGGCTGGCATGGGTGTGGCGTTGGGCGATGTAAACGGTGACACCTTTCTGGATCTGTTCGTGACGCACCTGGACGGCGAAGCCAACGCGCTTTACTTGGCCGACACAGTCGGGTTTCGCGAGTCGAGCGGGCACACTGGTTTGGCCCAAGGGAGCTTTCCGATGACGGGGTTTGGAACTGCCCTGGCCGACCTGGATCTGGACGGAGCGCTTGATTTGGCCGTCGTCAATGGACGCGTTCGTCGAAGCCCGTTTTCGGAGGAGACAAGCGGCATCTCTGATCCGCAAAGCGGCAAATTCTGGTCGGCATATGCCCAACCTAACCAGTTGTTGATGAACGACGGCGGAGGCGGTTTTCGCGAGTTCACCTCGGCCACCGATCCGTTTCTGAAGCCGCGCGGCGTTTCTCGGGGGCTGGCCAGCGGAGACATCGACAACGATGGCGATATCGATTTGCTCGTGTCCAACGTCGCCGGACGGGCTCGTCTTTATATCAACCAAGCCCGCCCGCGAGGAAGCTGGCTGACCGTTCGTGCCGTCGCGCCGCAATGGGGCGGCCGGGACGCACAGGGCGCCGTGGTCCGCGTACAATCGGGGACACGCACGTGGCAAAGTATGGTCCAACGCGCTGGAAGCTACCTTTCCTCCAGCGATCCGCGCGCTCATTTCGGGCTGGGCGATGCCCGCCATGTCGACAACATCGAAATCATCTGGCCCGACGGAACTCGCGAAGCGTTCGCGGGCGGCCCTGTGAATCGCTTGATCGTTCTCAGCCATGGAACAGGACAAACCCATTAGCCGTAGCGCACCCAAGACCTCGGAACGACACGAGAGCGAACGACGAATTCGCACTGCAGCGTGCTGCGGCCTTTTGGCGATCGCCACTGTCGTGATTGCCGGTTGGGCCTGGTATGTTCGGAGCGACCGCCCGTCGCCGGTCCCGCCTCCTGCCGTCGAGGCTGGGACGCTTTACCCGGAAGTTGCGACGTTGCTCAACCAACTCCGCGAGGCCGTCCTAGCCAAACCGAGAGACGGCGAGGCTTGGGGGCAGCTGGGGATGGCATTTGTGGCTCATGAACTGTTCGACGCCGCGGCGATCTGTTTCGCCGAGGCCGAACGATTCGCCCCCAATACCGTGCGCTGGCCCTATCTGCGGGGCGCCGTCCTTGAGCCAGTTGACAAACAGGCGGCCCTGGCTTGCTACCGCCGCGCCGTCGAGTTTGATGAAGTGGCCATTCAACCGCGATTGAACTCGGCCGAGATTCTCCTGGACCTGCATCGGTTAGAGGAGGCCGAGTCCACCTTGTTCATGGTTCTGCGGTACGCTACGCACAGTGCGCGGGCCGAATTCCTGCTCGGCCGCGTCAACCTGCTCCGCGGCGATCTGCGCACAAGTCTCCGTTGGGCTCTCCTATCCGCCGAACACCGATCCGGTCAGCGGGCGACCCACGAATTGTTGGTCCAGGTCTACCACCGCCTGGGCGAAGACGACGAAGTCAGTCGCCAGCAGGAGGTCTTGCAAGAAATCCCTCCTGGCATGACGTTCTGGGATGACCCGTTTATCGAAGAAGCCATGACGTTCCGCCGTGACCCGCACATGGTGGCCGGCGTTGCCGGATATCTGCTCAGCGAAGGAAACGACCACGAAGCGATCCGCTCGGCGAAGAAAGTCGTCGCCGAACATCAGCAGGTTCCGAAATTTCACGAACAGCTTGTTCAGCTGCTTTTGGAAACGGGAAAACCGGACCAGGCGGTTTCCGCAGGGCTTCACGCTGCGCAACTTCATCCGAGGCATCCGGGCATCGCGTTTTGGAATGGGCGAGCGCTCCGCGACCAACAAGATCTGGCCGAAGCGGTGGCAGAATTCCAGCGGGCGGTCATGCTCAAGCCAGACTATGCGGCGGCTTTTTTCGGCCTGGGTGAGTGCCTGCGCGACTTGCATGACCACCAGGGGGCGCTCCTGGCCTTTCGCACGGCCACTGGCTTGGAACCCGAACTGTTGGCAGGACACCTGGAGACAGCTAAGCTGCTGCTGGACGTCGGGGAAAAGCAGCAAGCAGATCTATCCCTTGACAAAGCAGCCAGCCTGGCACCTGAACACCCAGAGATCTTGCAGCTGCGGAAACGCTTTTAGGATAATCCATGGCCCACTATCCCATTGTAATACTACTGTTGATTTCTGCCCTGACGACAGCTGAGGTTGGTCTGGCGCAGAACCGAAAGGAAACTGCGGAGGAGGCCGCGGCGCGTCATCGTCGTGTCGCGGAACGACGGGATGACGTTCACATTATCTGCCATCGTGGGGCTGTCGAGTTTGCACATGAGAACACGTTGGAAGCTTACCGGGCCGCGTTCGAGCTGGGAGCCGACGGAAACGAGATCGACATTCGGGCGACCAAGGACGGTGTGCTCGTCTGCTTTCATGATGACATGCTCGATCATCTGCTCGAAGCATATGGAGATGTCAGCGATTACGCCTGGGACGAATTACAGAAGTTTCCGTTTCGCAATCCGGGCCGGTTCGACAAGCACTGTCGCATCCCCACGTTGCGTGAGGTCTTCGAGTTGCATCGTGCGCACGCTGGACTCATGTTTCTCGATGTTAAACGACCGCACCGGTTCGACTCGATTACAACGCTACTCGACGAACTGGATCTCTGGGACCATGTCGTCCAAGCTCCAGCCGACTTCACGGATCCCCGCATCAAGAACACACGTGGCAAAGCCAGTTTGTATCTCGATCGTACCGAAATCGATGCGCAAGCCATTGCGGCGGCGTTGAAGAAGCCTGGTGAACGCATCATCGTTGAAGATCCGCGTGGTGTCGCGTTTGCACTTGGGCGAACAATCGCGCCGCCATCTGATAAGCCGGTGAGAAACGAAGTCGCGTTATGGGTAAGTAACTCGGTGGCGCCCCGCACGCCGGACGAGAAACGCATAGAAGAGTTACTGCAAGTGCTACATGACGCCGGCGACTGGAACGTGGTTGCAACCGGAACCGAAGCGGAAGCCGAATCGGCCCAGAGGATCTTGCAACGGGTCATCGCCGCCGATGAACTAGCCCGGCGAAGCGTTCGCACGACGGAAGTCTTCGCGGCGCTCGAGCAGCGCGTCCGCGATCGAAGCCTGCATCGAAGCTGGAGGCACTGTGGGCTCGATGGTATTGCCTCGTTGCGGGCGTTAATCGCGTTGAAAGCGCCACGATCTGTCCAAGTCGCTCGCTTTTGCCTCTGGCGTGACGACCCGGCTGCTGAAGCCGCTAGAAACCCGAAGTTCAACAATCCGCGGTCCTGGACTGACTGGCGGACGAAGGTCTCTGTCTTCAGCCTGCTCGAAACAGTTTCCGGACCCGAGACCAAACAACTCTGTCACGACTATCTCGCGCTCAGTGACGAAGAAGCTCGCAACATCGGCGTGCCGCAATTTGAAGCCGCGGCGCGGACGTTGCTGACCGTCGGCCCAACGGCAGAGAGTGCGAGGGTGTTACTCGACCATCGCCTAAGTTCGGTGCGAGGTCGCGCAGTTCTGTTCTGCCTCGCGCATGTCGAAGAAGCATGGGCCAGAGACGTGCTCCAAGCCGAGGCTCCGCACTCGCTCGAGTACGTTGTCGCTCGTCGTGTTCGGGTCGCACTGGTCGGTGATTCGACAGTCGCCAGCTACCCGAATCCACCCGACGACCGGCCAGATCTGACCGGGTGGGGACAGGTACTGGGCGAGTTTTTCACGCCACAGGTAGAAGTCTTCAATCACGCTCGATCGGGCCGCAGTTCGAAGAGTTTCATTCGCGAAGGACACTGGTTAAAGACACTAACACTGAAACCTGATTACGTCTTCATCCAGTTTGGCCACAACGACGGCCCCGGCAAAGGCGACCGTTCGACGGATCCGCATGGCGACTTTCGCGATTACCTGCGCCAGTACATTATGGACGCAAGAAAGAACGGTATTCAGCCCATTCTTGATGACACGCCGCCGCTTTCAGGATGGAAAGATCCACTCATCGTTGGGACCGTGGGTCGACGCAATGCGCGCGGTGGGACTACAACAGCGCGTCCCGGTCGTCGATCTGCACGCAGCCAGCGTCCGCTTGTTGAATGAACTTGGCGACGATGGAAGTGCGGATTTGAGTCCAAGCAGTTCTGACCGAACACACTTCTCGCGCAAGGGAGCAATGGCAATGGCACGTCTGGTTGTGCAGTCACTTCACGATGTCGAACCGCGTCTTGCAACGTTGCTCCGCGAATCAACGCCTTAGGTGCCTGTCGATTTTCGCGTAGGCCGGTATAGTCGCCTTTCGCTCCGCGAAAGGAACGTGCTTTCGCGGAGCGAAAGACGACAATAAAGGATCGAACACTGCTTAGCGACGCAGTTCCAGCGATCGAAACCACTTGTTTTGACACATTGCCGGAACGTCGCTTCGCTTGTTCGCGGCCTACAAGTACTCAACGCATAGAAATCAACAGGCTGTCAGGATCACTAACTCGTTCACGATGCGTGGTTTTTTGCAGAATTTCTACACCACTGTGTCAAGTGAGTACGTCGCGCTGTGTATTCTCTTGTAGAGGCGAATGCATGGCACAACTACCGGAAACTCGAAATAGCTTGCTGCTCAAGGTACGAGATCCAGCCGATGCGGACGCGTGGATAGAGTTTGCGGCGATCTATCGTCCGGTGATTTACCGACTTGCGCGCAGGCGAGGCCTGCAAGACGCGGATGCAGAGGATCTGGCGCAACGGGTTTTGGTCTCGATTTCCGCCGCGATTCGTACCTGGGAAAAGGACGAGCGGCGGGGAACATTTCGGGCCTGGCTTCTGCGAATCGCACGGAACGCGATCATCAATGCATTGACGCGGAAGCCGCCGGACGCCGCGGTAGGCGGCACAGACGTTTCCGAACAACTTGATGCTCAAGGCTCGGAAAACTCCGCGATCAACGAACTGATTGAAGACGAGCACCGCCGCGCCGTATTTCGATGGGCTGCGGCGGAAGTGCGATCGGAGTTTCATGACGCCACCTGGATGGCATTTCAACTGACGGCAGTTGATGGACTTTCGATTGAGGTTGCAGCGGCGGAGCTCGGCAAGTCAACAGGCTCCGTCTACGCGGCGCGAAGTCGTGTCATGCGGCGACTGAAAGCGAAAGTCTTGGAGTTTCAGAACGAAGAGCAATCTCGGTGACGACCATGGCTACCAACGATCAACAATGCGAATGTGACGAGCGGCTGATTCGAGGTTATCTTGACGACACGCTCTCCGAGACGGAGCAACAACGCGTCGAGGATCATCTGTGCCAATGCCAGCGGTGCCGTAACGTGATCAGCGATTCGGCGGCCGAAGAAGATTGGTGGGGCCATGCAGGCGAGTACCTTCGCGTAGATTCGTGGGACAACGTCTCGGAAACAGCTGTGTTCTCCACGAGTATTGACCTGCCCGAATGGCCCAGTGACGGTAGAAACCCGTTAGCGCTTCGGCAGATCAGAGAATGGCTCGACCCGACCGATGATCCGCGCATGTTGGGGCGATTTGGCGGATATGAAATTGTGGGCATCATCGGTCAAGGCGGGATGGCGGTCGTACTGAAAGGATTCGAACCGTCACTCAACCGATACGTCGCCATCAAGGTACTGGCGCCCCGACTGGCCACTAGCGGTGCAGCTCGAAAGCGATTCGCGCGAGAAGCCAAGGCGACCGCGGCAGTTCTGCACGACAACGTGATCCCGATTCACCGTGTCGACGAAGTGCACGATTTGCCCTATCTGGTCATGCCGTACATCTCGGATATCCCGCTGCAGAAACGAATCGACGATGAAGGGCCGATGCCGTTGGTTGCGATCCTGCGCATCGGAGAACAGATTGCTGCGGGCCTGGCGGCGGCGCACGCACATGGCTTGGTTCATCGCGACATCAAACCGGCCAACATCCTGCTGGAAAGTGGTGTCGAACGTGTTCGTATTACGGACTTCGGACTCGCTCGAGCCGCCGATGATGGCAGTCTGACCAGAACCGGTGTGATCGCGGGTACACCACAATATATGTCTCCCGAGCAAGCTTGCGGCGAGAACGTTGACGCGCGAAGTGATCTGTTCAGCCTCGGCAGCGTGTTGTACGCAATGTCCACCGGCCGCTTGCCCTTCCGAGCAGAAACGCCGCTCGGAATCCTGCGTCGCATTACCGACAGCCAGCCGCGATCGATTCGCGAGATTAATCCGGACCTTCCGAATTGGCTTGAAGCAATCATCGCGAAGCTGCACGCCAAACGCGTTGAAGACCGCTTTGCCTCCGCCGAAGAAGTCGCTGAATTGCTGAAGCGATGTTTGGCGCACGTCGAGCAACCGATCACATTCGCACTGCCAGATGAGTGCCAAGGTGACGAGACGTATCGTCGCGCCGCCATGGACGAGACACAGACTAGATCGGCGTATCATCGCTTCAGTCAACTTGCCCTAATTGTGCTTGCAGTCGTGATCATCGTCGTTGCTTTGATCGCCGGGCATGGGCTGCTGCCGAAGGAAGCGGTCCGGTCTGAGATCGACGTGGCGAAGTCTGCACCGGCCGGCACAGCTCCACTGCAATCGAGTCACCCCGATGACGATCCGGCTGTCGCCTGGGATGGGACAGCCGATGAAATCGCGCAGATGGTGCAGGACGCTCGGCCTTTTGAATCACGAGCCCAACAGCTTTGGGACACTCTGCCAACGGATTCG
>NYXM01000068.1 GCA_002685655.1 Planctomycetaceae bacterium | reverse complement strand
TCATTCGCTTCAGAACCTGGCGGGATTTGAAAGAAGGAACTTGGGATGATCTCAGCCAGTTTCTTCCCAGCAAGGTCGTACCGTATTACTTGACGCCTCGTGGAGAAGCACTCTTCATTGCAGTTTTTAGGCACGAAGTTGCCGGTGCTTTTGACAAGGTGTACCGGCTCACGATATCCGACTAGACCAAGTTTCTGCGGCAGCACAGAAAAGCCAAGTTCCAGCACTTCGGTCGACAGGTGCGGGTTTGGTGCGAGGTCGTAGAATCGACAATGATGACTGCCGCGGCCATCCGGTGGCAGGTAGCGTGACGCATTCAAACTCAGACTGGAGACGAAAATCCCATGGCTGTTTTCGCTCGTAGAATTCTCCTGCTGATTCTGTGGACACTCATCGCGAGCCATGTCAAGCCGGGTGCGTCAGCTCAAGACGAGTCAGAGCCAGTCGGGAATCCCACGCGAACCCGGCGTGTACTTTACAACTTTGACGGCGATTCGTGCCTATCGACGAAAGCCGACAGCAAGGGGCCGGTGGCGGTGAATGTCGATGACGTGAAGCGGTTGATCGAAGAGATCGCTTACGACGGAAGCCATGTCGATACGGTGCTGGTCTGCATTAACGCGCAGGTCATGTACTACCCGACGAAAGTTGGCACGATGCGCGGCACGTTGTCGACTCCCGCCGAGCGAGCGATGTGGCCGGCGTCGGAGAAGCAGCGGTTCGACAACTTGAACGCGTTCTTTGACGCCAACATCGATCCGTATGCGGTTATGCTGGCCGAAGCGAAGCGGCACGGCTGCGAGGCGTTGCTCACGTTTCGCATGAATGACGATCACGGCAACGATTTTCTCCGCACGCAGTTCCTGGTGGATCATGCTGACTGGCGTCTGGGCACAAAACAGTATCAAGGCAAAGGGGCGATAGACTTCGGACGCGACGAGGTCCGCGAGTACACATTTCAGCTGATCGAAGAAGCCGTCCGGCGTTACGACTGCGACGGTATCGAACTCGACTTCAATCGCTTCCCAACGTTTTTCAAAGACGGTTCGACCGACGAGCGCGTCGCGAAGATGAATTCGCTGGTCGAGCGAGTTCGCAAGATGCTCGATGAAGTTGGACACGAACGAGGGCGCCGGTTGGTGCTTTCGGTGCGTCCGCCGTCGAACTATGGCCGCACTCCACCGACGCCCAAAACCTCGCGGCAACTCGGTTGCGACGTGCCCGCCTGGGTGAAGCACGGCTGGGTCGATTTCGTTGCGGTCTCTGAATTCCTGCACGAACGGGGCGATCTGCCTATCGGCAAGTGGAAGCAAGCCATCACGACCGCGCCGGTTTACGGCGGTATCGAATGCACGAAGGGTGGCGGCCAGAAGAATCTCACCGCCGACCAATATCGCCATGCGGCAACACAGCTCATCAAAGCGGGAGCGGACGGCGTTTACTTGTTCAATTTCTTCACGTCGCGCGAAGGTGGCGAGAAGGCCTATGAACCACCGTTCGAAGTTCTGCGTGACCTGGGACCGCTGACTTTCGGGTTTCGCAAGCAGTTGTTCGTGGATGACTTCGTGGTGGCCGAGACACAATCGGTGACTCGCGTGTTGGGGCAGGTCACCAAAGCCAACGACGGCAAGCCGATCTTCACAGACGGCCGGTTCTATGGAACGGTCCTGCACGACGAAGGAAAGTTTAAGCTCTGGTTCCGCAAGCCGGGAACAAGTGGCTTCGGCTACGCGGAATCGTCGGATGGTCTGACCTTCAAAAATCGGGCGGATGTCCAGGGGATCAATTTCGCGGGTGACTACACGCTCGCAGTCGAGATCGATCCGGCAGAGACTGACCCGCAGCGACGGTTCAAGGCGGGCTACGACGCTCCGGGAATGGCCGCCGGAATCGCACATTCGGCTGACGGGATTCGTTGGACTCCTTACAACGACGGCAAGCCTGTGACCAAACGGGCTGCGGACACCTACAACCAGATCCTTTGGGATCACGAAGCCAATACTTATCGACTCTTCACGCGATCCGATTTCGGCACAGCTGGTGGTTCTACAGAACTGCGGGGCACGCGCAGCATGACCAACCCCAACCTGCGGACTAACCCCGCGAACTGGACGCTGGTCCGTGAGTGGATTTTCGACAAGGAGGGAAAAGGCGAGGCGCAACGCCGCCAGATCTACGCGACAACGTGCTGGATCTATCAGGGCGTCTATTTCGCCCTGCTCTCGGTTTACGACTATCCAGGCGATGTGACCGAAGGCAAGACCACCGACACTCGCAAACGCCACGAGCGGGACGTGATGAATTTCTACATCGCCACCAGTCGTGATGCCGATTCGTGGGACATGCACTGGGTCTACACGGGCCAACCGCTAGTGCCTCGCGGTCCGGACAGTGCCTTCGACAAAGACATCATCATGCCCGCCTCTACGATCGTAACTCACGCCGACAAGCATTGGATCTATTACGACGGCGCGAATGAGCGGCATGGCAGCGAGCAGATCCGATTCGACCGCGAGCACGCCATTGGACTCGCGACGCTACGACTGGACGGTTTCGTTGGCCTCATGGCCGGAGAGAATGAGGGTACCGTTGTGACCAAGCCGTTCAAGCTGGAAGGTGACAGGTTGATGCTCAACGTGGACGCTCGTGGCGGCGAAGTGTCGGTTGAAGTGCTCGACGAGGCCGGTCGACCCTTGGCCGGATTTTCAGGTGAAGAAGTCCTGTCTGCAACGAAACTGAATGAACTCCGTTGGCAACCGAGATGGAAGACCCGCGCCGGCCTATCAGACTTGCGAAACCAAATCGTGCAGCTAAAGTTTCACTTACGCGATGCCACGCTGTACGCGTTCCAAATTGTCGGTGAACAAGCTGGCCAATGAGGGTCTTCCCATTGAATTGCGAATCCCTGGAAAACAATCATGACGTCGAGCCTGTTGCTAATGATGGCTCACCGTTCAGATACTTGGCCTTGATCGCTACCAACTTGCGCTACTATTCAATGATGCTCTGGACACGGCGTCCGGTGCTCGACACGAGTGACTCCATAATGCCGTGGCGTATGACATGTCTGCTCGCATGGCCTATCGAGGCGACTCGGCGGACAAAGCTGCTGCCGACATCCTGGCCAGTCAAAAGCATCGCGTTCGCGGAGGTATCATTGCCATCAGTCACGACGGACAAATCGTCATGCGTTTCAACACCGAAGGCATGGCCCGCGCTGCGGCAGATTCCAAAGGGCGGCACGAAGTTCACATCGCGAAATAGGGACCTGGGACATGCCAAGTCGAATTTCCAACGGTAGCAACATTCTCCGGAACGCATGGCGTTCCGCGCCGGCGAGACTGCTGATGCGTGCGTCGATTGTGGTTTGTGCACTTGCGACATCGTTCGTAGCGGACGCATCAGACTGGTCGGAAGAACGACTGAACGAAGCGCACGCGTTTTCCAAAACACTGGACACTGCAGCCGTCGTAATCATGCAACACGGCGAAGTCGTCGACCAGTGGGGTGCCGTGGCGATGCCTCTGAAATGTCATTCCACGCGCAAGAGCCTGCTGAGTGCCCTGTTTGGCCTTCCTGTGGAGGAAGGAACGATCGACTTGAATCGCACGCTCAAACAACTGGGTGTCAACGACAACGAACCGTCGCTCACGGACGTGGAGCGGCAGGCCACAATTCGCGATTTGCTGAAGGCTCGTTCGGGTGTCTACCACCCGGCGCTGTTTGAAACCAAGTCGATGGCAGCTCGGCGTCCGAAGCGCGGATCGCATGCTCCGAATACGTTCTGGTATTACAACAATTGGGACTTCAACGTTCTTTGTTCGATCTTCGAAAACCTAACCGGGCGCAGCATCTTTGAAGAATTTGAAGCTCGTATCGCAAGTCCGCTGGGAATGCAGGACTTCCGCCGTGATCGTGACACGCGATACGTCACCGGCGAGGACTCCGTCCATCCTGCCTACCCCTTTCGTCTCAGCACGCGTGACCTCGCCAGATTCGGCCAGCTCATGTTGCAGGACGGGCGGTGGGGAGATCAGCAACTCGTGCCTGAATCGTGGGTTCGCGAAAGTACGGCATCCTACTCCGATGCCGGCCAGTCTGGCGGCTACGGATACATGTGGTGGATCGCCGTAGACGGTGTGCACTTTCCGGGCGTAATGCTGCCAAAGGGAAGCTATTCGGCGCGCGGCTATCGCGGACAGTACCTGGTTGTCATTCCTGAATGGGACATCGTTGTGTGCCATCGAGTGAACTCGTTTCAGAAAGGTACTGTTATTTCCAAATCCGACTTTGGAAAGCTGTTAGCTCTGATTCTTGAGGCCAGAGGAAAAGAGAAAAACGCCAGACACCCGCAAGTCACCAAAGCGCTGGCCCCTGCGTTCGACGTTATCATCCGCGGTGGCGACGTGATTGACGGGACTGGAAAGCAGCGTTTTCGCGCGGACGTCGGAATCGTCAACGGAACGATCACTCAAATTGGTGAACTGGAAACGGAACGCGGCATCAATGAGATCGACGCGACCGGCAAACTTGTGTGTCCTGGCTTCATCGACATGCACAGCCATGCCGATAGAGGACTCGTAAGCGATGACCCAGCTCGACGCAGTGCCCCCAATCTGATCACACAGGGCATCACCACGGTCGTCGTCAACCAGGATGGCGGCGGACCTCTCGATCTCGGTCAACAGCGACGATCGATGCAGCGTCTGGGCATTGGAATGAACGTTATTCAGACACTGGGGCACGGCACGATTCGCGGCGAAATCATGGGAAACGATCACCAGCGTCCGGCATCGCCGGATGAGATCGCCAGGATGCAACAACGGCTTCACTCGGCAATGGAGGACGGTGCCTTTGGGATGTCAGCCGGCCTGGAATACGTCCCTGGTCGCTGGAGCACGCCGCGCGAGATGGAAGCACTCGCCGGCACGGTTGCTGAATTCAATGGTGTCTACATTGTTCACGAGCGAAGTTCGGGCAGTCGCCCGATGTGGTACCTGCCCAGTCGAGACCCTGCCGATCAGCCATCAATGCTGGACAATCTTCGCGAGCTGATGTTGATCACTGACATGACGAAAGTGACGACGGTTGCTACACATATCAAAGCACGTGGCACGGATTTTTGGGGGTCCAGTGGCGAAATGAACGCCCTGATTCGCGGCGCCCGTAGCAGGGGCCTGCGTTTCTATGCGGACCAGTATCCATACAATACCAGCGGAACCGATGGACGAATTGTTCTGATTCCCGCATGGGCGGCAGGGGCTGACTGGACGGAATCCAGCGCCGACACTCAGCCGGACTACGCCGCGAGACTGCAGGCGATACTTGACGACGATTCACTCTCCACAGAACTCCGGAGTGACATCGACTATGAGATCACACGGAGAGGCGGCGCAAAGAGTATTGTCATCGTCGAGCACGATAAGAAGAAGCTGATCGGCAGATCGCTGGCCGAATTCGCCGCCAGCATTGACGTTTCGCCGGTTGACGCAGCGATCAAGCTGCAGTTGGATGGCAAACGAACTCAGCGGGGAGGTTGCCGACTGCGAGCGTATTCGATGTCGGAAGCAGACGTTGAAGCATTCGCGAAAACTCCCTGGACCGCAACTTCCAGTGATGCGCGAATCGTGTTGCCTTCAGACGGCCCCGTCCACCCACGATTCTATGGAGCATTTCCCAGGAAGATTCGGCATTACGCAACCGACCGCAAACTGTTCAGCATCGAAGAGGCGGTGCGCGTCTCCACATCACTTCCCGCCGAGATTCTGCGACTCAAAGACCGCGGAGTGCTTCGAAAGGGCACGGCTGCAGATATCGTGGTCTTCGATCCCTCACGAATTCGTGACAAGGCTGATGCATTCAATCCTCACCAGTACAGCGAAGGCGTTGAATGCGTCCTGGTAAATGGACGTATTGCCGTCGAGAGTGAAGAGTGGCTCGGTTGTCTGGCCGGGCGAGTTTTGAACGCACAAAGAGATACGAAACAATGAACCAGGCCCGTCCCACTCTTCGATGTACGTTCCATGCTCTCTCGTTGCTGGCGGCCCTGGTTCGCGTTAGGCGATGCCTGGTCTTCTGTCTCGCCCTCCTGGTCACGCCGCTGTTTTGCGTCGCGCAGGATGCGAACGTGGCGGAGAGGTACGACAAAGCGGACGTCATGATTCCAGTTCGAGATGGAGTGGAACTGTACACCGAGATCTACTCGCCGCGTGATGTCGCCAAGGACTTGCCGATCATCTTCCTGCGCACTCCCTATCGAGTTGCCGAACCGAATGGCAAGTTCACTCGCTACTTCAATTCCACGTTTCGAGAACTTGCCAAACAGAACTACATATTCGCAGTTCAGGACGCTCGTGGTCGACACGGTTCCGGTGGACAGTTCGAATGGAATCGGTCCGTACGTCATCGGACTGACGCGAAGGCAATTGACGCTTCAACCGATGCCTATGATTCCATCGACTGGCTTGTCAAAAATGTGAAAGGAAACAACGGTCGCGTAGGCATGCTGGGAGTCTTGTATCCCGGTTGGTATGTCACGATGGCACTGATCGACCCCCATCCCGCACTGCGAGCTGCAAGTCCTCAGGCTTCCCCGTCGGACTATTTCATCGGCGATGATTTCTTTCACTTTGGAGCGTTTCGACTCGGCCCCAGTGCTGAGTTGCCCTACTTGTTTGACTTTGACCCCAAAGAGAATTCCCGCTTTCCTTTCGACCAGATCGACACGTATGAATTCTTTCTGGACATGGGGCCGCTGAAAAACATGAACGAACGTTATTTGCATGGAGTGTCGCCGACATGGAATCACTTCATGAGTCATTCCACATACGACGAGTATTGGCGAGCGGGCGGCGCACTGCAGCATCTGACCGCAGTGAGTGTGCCCACACTGAATGTCGTGGGGTGGTGGGATGCCGAAAACTTCGGCGGGGCCATGGATATCTATGACAAGCTGGAGTCGGTGGACAGGAATGATCTGAATCACATCGTCGTTGGCCCGTGGGCGCACGGGCAATGGGCAAGAGGTCCGAGAGAGAATCTTGGAGAATACGACTTTGGTTCCGACACCGTCGATCACTACCAGCGAGAAATTGAAGCACCGTTCTTTGCTCATCACCTGAAGGATGCGGGCGAGTCAAGACTCCAGGAGGCGACGATGTTTCAAACAGGATCGAACCAGTGGCAGACGTTCGACGCGTGGCCACCTCGTGACAATGTCGTGTCGAGTGCATTCTACCTGCATGCCGACGGCACCTTGTCACCGACGCAGGCAGAGAATCCAACTGATGAGTTCGTCGAATACGTTTCGGATCCGAAGAAACCGGTTCCCTATTCTAAACGCCCGATTATGGGCTTTTGGAGCGGCCTAGAAGGAAGCGACTCCCCGCGTTTCCGGCGTGCGGGGAAGCTCTGGAAAGTCGAAGACCAGCGATTCGTGCACGACCGGCCGGACGTCATCAGCTTCGTATCCGAACCGCTTGAAACAGACATGGAACTGGTGGGGCAAGTTGTAGCTCACTTGCACGCATCAACGACCGGCACGGACTCCGATTGGGTCGTCAAGGTGATTGACGTGTATCCCGAAGCTTACCCGCCAAAGCCCGAAATGGGCGGCTTTCAATTGATGGTTGCTGACGATGTCCTGCGAGGCAAATTCCGCAGGAGCTTTGAGAACCCCGAAGCGCTCGTGCCCAATGAAGTCAACGAGTTCAGGATCAACCTGCGAAGTCGTAATCACCGATTTCGCAAGGGCCATCGCGTCATGATTCAGATACAAAGTTCGTGGTTTCCTTTAATTGATCGGAACCCCCAGACATTCACCAATATCATGCAGGCTGATGAGGCTGACTATCAATCGGCTTGTCAGCGCGTCTATTGCTCAAGAAAGCATCCGTCTCACATCAAGTTGTCGATTCTGCACGACAAACGTGACTGCGCCGCGAAGCCCGAGGGAGATGACACCGCCGATGGCGATTCCGATTCGCTGAGTTCGGCGCCGAAAACCTATGGGCAGGACAAGTTGTCTCGGCAGCTTTCACGCAGGATCAGTCGGCTGAAAAGTCGGCTGCCTACATTGATGGAACGTCACCATGTACCGGGTGTGTCTGTAGCATTGATCGAAGACCGGCGACTTGTTTGGTCGCGTGGATTTGGAGTTCGCTGCGTCGGTACAAAGAAACTCGTTCAACCGGATACGGTCATGGAAGCTTGTTCCATGAGTAAGCCATTTTACACATATCTACTCTTGAAACTTGTTGAACGGGGCGACATCGATCTCGATCGACCACTCGTTGAATACCTCGGTAAGGACTATCTTTCCAATGACCCGCGACACCGTCGGATCACCGCAGCGATGGTATGCTCGCATACGACGGGCCTGCCGAACTGGCGGAGCGGCGGTTGGAGAATGGGCGGCCCGATGTCACTCGCCTTTGAACCCGGCACGCAGTTTCGCTATTCGGGCGAAGGTTTTCTGATGCTTCAGCGGGCCATCGAAAAGGAAACTGGAATCGAGTTGGATACGTTCTCTCGCAGACAACTGATCGTTCCTCTCGGCTTAAAAAACACGCGATTCGTCTGGGATGGTCAACTGAAGCTCAGAGCCGCGTGCGGACACGACAGCAGCGGTCAGCTGAAGACGAACCGACGCCACTATGATCACCCCAACGCAGCGTATTCGCTTTATACGACCGCCGAGGATTATGCTCGCTTTCTCGTGGAGATCCTCAAAGTCGACCGATCGTCGGAATGGTCGATCTCTGACAAAATGCGGTTGCGGATGCTTTCGCCAATTTCGCACCGCGACGATCAGGATGCCGATTGGGGGCTTGGCTGGGGACTGCAGGAACTCGACGGCCGGCAGCGTGTGTTCCACAGCGGTTCGAACGGAGCCGGATTTCGGTGCTACAGCGAATTCTTTCCGGAATGTGGTGACGGCCTAGTCATCATGACGAACGCCCTATCCGGCAAGGAACTTCGGCAAGCGGTCATTGATGACTGGCACGCACACGCGAAGTAAGAACTTCCCACGACACGACTTCCCGACTAGCACCGCCAATCGGTGCCACGTCAATCCTCGACACAGTCCAGCGTGATCTCAGCGTGATACGTCAAACTCCAGTCTCGCCGACGTTCGTAGCTGCGGATCGCATCCAGTAGGTTCGCCGCGGCATTGTGCGAACTCTCTTTGCCGTTGAGTGAAATACGGATCGGCTTTGAAAAGTCGACCATCAGAGGATGCAGCCACACCGAGAGCTTTCGCACGTTCTTTGTCTTGATCACAATTCGGTTCGCGGATTCAATCCTTGCATCGACCAGCCCGGCTTTGACTCCGAACGGGCTCAATTGAAAGGACTGCTTCTGAAAGTTCTCGACCGATTCCCGAAACGCTGGCGATGGACCATTCAGAGAGATTCGCTCAAAGTCGATCTTCCCTTCTCCAGTTTCGTGAATGGTGCTCCATCCACGATGCGGGGGTCGGCGTGTCACTTTCCGCTTTCCAGCCGCGAGGAGACACCGCGGCAACATGGGGCTGAAGCCCGACGCTTCCGGGGTCGTCGTTGGGATGCGTGACGACATGTCGAGCATGTTCCGGTGGTGTCGTGCGTCCACCTCCATGCATGAAGATGATCAGCTCAAACAGTGTCGTGGGTGCACAGTCGCTTGGCACGAAAAAGTGCAGCATGTCCTGCGAGTGGTCACCGAATAAGTCCGGACACGAAAACGGCTGATTCGCCACCACGCCCGAAACTTCACCTTGTACGGGCGCGGCGGTTCGCGTCAGGACACTGAGCACCTCGTCAATGTCGCCCTTGAAGGCGGAAAGCTCGGCTGCAGCCGCAGCCCGTGACGCTCCCTGAGCACTGAGGTACTGCCGACATGCGGCAATTATTCGGTCCTCGTCCGCTCGGCTGTTGCCGCACGTACAGTTCAGAATCAGTAGTGCGATGCTCGTTCCGAGTCTTAGGAGTGATGCGGAGTCCGGGATACCGATGGTTTTCATCATGTCAGTCCTTCAATCCGCCGGCTCGCTTATCAGTCCTGAGCGGCTTTCGCTGTATGACCAGGAACCAGTCTTCCTGGTCGGTGAATTCGAGATGCAGTCTGTGTCCCTTAGGAGAGATCTTCAGGCGGCCTGAGTCGCCGCTGCGCACATTGGTCGCTGTGACGGCGATGTCGGTGGCCGCATCCCCGAGTCGCAGTGTCGCCTTGCCGCCTTCCCTAATGTAGACCAGGTACCGAGATCTCGGAGCAGCCAGGCAATGGCCTTTCCCATCGAGTAGAACATCATTCCTTGGCGTCATCTCCAACAGCTGATCGGTATGCTCGTTCAGCAACCTGCAGGCAATTCCTAGCCATCGTAGTCGCGTGCGAACGGCGGCATGTTGGCTGTCCTTCACGTTGGAATCGTAAGCCATGATTCCCGTCGCATGCGTTTCCTGATCCGCATCGTTGTGAAAGAAGTAATGCCCGCCCCCAAGAAGACAGGCATAGAGGTTGTGTCGGACTCCTGGTCCTTGGTAGGGCGGTAGCTCGAATTCGAAGAATGGTCGGTACGGCTTGTTGCTCAACGATTTCGCTGCCAACGCGTTGATATTCCGACCCTGTCCGTGCCCACCAACGACGCCATCGACTTTGTCGCGTCGTAAATGACCATCAATCCAATAGGCGCCACGTCGACGAAAGAACTCCGCGAAATGGTCGCCGCAATTCCCTTCGGAATAGCTACGTTCGTCCATGAAGACATAAAACGTGTTGCCGATCGGCAGCGTTTCATCGAGCAGCTTGGCGGCGAACCGCTCCCAGAGCCATTGGGTCTTCTTTGCGTCCGACCAGGAGTTCGACCATGGTTGATCGAGGACTTCCTGGCCGGGGCTGGCGATCTGTTGAACTGCGGTAATCAGGCGACCGCGGTCGGCGAGATGACCTCCATTCGCGACATTGAACGGATGCCACTCCCAATCCGATTGGTGCTTGGGCCATCCAAAGAAGACGGTAATCCCCACGAGGAGGTTCTTCTTCTGCGCGTAGCTGCAGATGTCGCGCAGACGTGCCCAGTAGTGCTGATTCGGATCGTCACCCTCATCAAACTCCTGAAGATCCCAGCATGGCAAGCCGTCGCGAGCATTCGGGCCTCCACTGTGGCGTTTCCATGGCGTGATCCCCGGATAGACGTATCCGTAACGTTGCTCGACCACCTTGCCGTCATGTGTTTGCCGAGGGGCCATAAAGGACCAGATGTGAATCGCATTCACGCCTGCCTCAGCCGCGTCGTCAATCCAGCTGCGGTAATCGATGTTGACATTCTGCATGACGCACTGGGTCCCGCTGTCACCGACAAGAACCAAGTCCCGAGTACCAAGACGTGTGCGCCAGTTACTACCCGCAACGCCGTCGTCGCCGACCGCGATATTGAACGTGATGACAGTAGCGACTGCGAAAATCAACCACTCCGACGTCGGAATTTCCCGGCGAAATCGATCGTTCATATCAGTCCTTAGGTAACACCTTTGGCAATCTCTGCGAGTAGTGCGGTACAATGCATCGGTGCACTATCACATGTCGGCCCTGGCCGGCGAATTTGAAGCACGCATGATACCGCGCGACATACACATAGGGAAAATCACATGAATCGCTGCCTGGCCGTTTCGCACATCACGATTGCGGCGCTCATGCTTGCGTCGATTGTTGTCACGCTCGACGGATCCCAACGATGCCTGGGGAATCCCAACCCGGCAGATACGACTCCCTCAACAACGACTGCCCCTTCAGAACAATATCCAGCCAACCCCTTCGTCATTACGCTGCAACAGGATGTTCCTGCGAACGACAATCGAGGCTCACTGTTTGCCTGTGAACTCGAAGGAGATGGCCAAATCGACTTCTTGGTCACCACCCCCGGCGCCATTGGAGCATACGGTCACAGTGGAGATCTCCTTTGGTTGGAGCATGACGATATTCGCCTGTCTCGATCTGCAAATGGCGGAACTGGCTATCCAGGCTCTCAGGCTCCCGGCGCGATCTATGGCAGGGATGAAAATGGCAACTCGTTTGTCGCCTACCTGACGAATCAGGGCAATTTGGTCGTTCGACGAGGCAAGACAGGCGAGCTTGACCGCACCTATGACTTTCCAGGTGGTCAGGGACTGGCGATCGCCAACTTGCGAGGCAAAGGGGATCAAGACGCGATTATCCAGTACGGCCAGAGCGAACTGCGAGCCATCAACCTGTTAACGGGAGAGACGTTGTGGCACACCAAAGACTGGTCAGGAATCGAGCATTCTCTGGTGCGGACGGCAGACGTCGATGGCGATGGGCGAGATGAAGTTCTTGGACCAGTTCTGCTCGACGCCGACGGCAAGCGATTGGGGGACTGGGACCTGAAGAGAGATCGAAGAACCCACCTGCGTTCACTCGACAGCCTCGCAATTGGCGACGTCATTACCGGCAACCCGCTGGAAATCGTGTTGGCCGAACAGGGAGGCAACAATGAGACCATCACGTTCAATGTGGAGCAGATTCTCTGGGGACGGCGACGTAACAACATCCCACCCACGGGACAGTGCGCGCGTGAACGAGACCCGGATAAAGTTGCCGTGGGAGATTTCGTTCCCGACAGCCCCGGCCTAGAAGTGTTTGCTCGATCGGCCTGTGGCCACGAGCCCTGGATCATGAACTCAAGTGGCAGGATCATTGCGACATGGCGTGTGCTCGAGACCGCTCCGAAGGGCTGGTGTACCGTGAACAGCGAATCCAACCCGGGCGTCGAAGGTGGCATCGATGTCGTGCGGGCGATTGACTGGTTCGGTGGTGCCCGACGCCACCTGTGCGTCAAGGAGAGGCATGTCGACGGAAAGGCTGCGATTGTTGATCCGATGAACGGCAAGTTCGTGAAGGTTTTTGATGTCCGCGCTGCGCGAACTTACTCGACTGATGTCTCTGGTGATTTTCGTGAGGAAGTCATAGTTGTCGAAGCAGGCGTCAGTGGGACCGGCCGTCTGAAGATTTTCTGGAATGAAGAGGACGCCGAGCGCCCAGGGCTGCCCAGCCCATGGGGCCGCGCTCTCTATCGAAGACTCAAACAGAACTGGAACTACTATTCTCCGTAGCGACAGGGCAGTTTCGCTTTTCGGGTTCGTGCTGGCGATTGGACAATCGATGGACAATCCGGGACACTTTTTGAACGCTGCCCGTCTGTTACCGAACCTCGGAAAAGCTTGGCTGCTTAGACGACTCAAATACTTAAACGATTAGGTGGCCAAAAGCCGGAGCCCGGATGAGAACATTAACGATGACTCTGTTCGTTGGATTCTTTTGTCTGTCTCTCTCTGCGAATATGGCGACCAGTGAAAGCGGCGACACCAAGGCTGGCGGTTCGCATTCCTGGCAGGAGAAGTCGGTCAAATATGCCCGCATCATGTCGCAGGTAAAATGGACGCCAGTGGCTGAAGGCATGCCGAAACGGGGCGGACATTTCATAGCCGGGCAGGAATACACAGGCGTTCCTTACTCAAGCGTCAAGCACGTCGGCCGCTACATCGGCTTTGACATCTTTCTGAAGACGTTTCTGGCCGCCGTCGAGAACCCGAAGAGTGTCCTCTACACCGAAAACCTCTACGGGAAAGTGACCAACGCGGAGTGTTACTACGGCAAAGTCTGTTCCTCCTACACCAGCTATGCACTTCAGTGCGGCATCTGGTATGTCAGCAAGCTTCACGGCCCCCGCTTTCGCGAGGGTGTCACCATCGTGGAGCCCCAGTCCGCTCAAGCTGCTCGGCCCGGCGATGTCATCTTCACACCGCCGGCGGTCAAGAATGGAGGCTCGCACGTGGAGTTGGTGACGGAAGTCGTCCGAGACAAAGGCGGCAAGGTGACGCATGTCCGGATCGAGGAAAGTCGCCCCCAAACCACCAGCAACACCCTGCGCAGCGCCAAGGCATTCGATGGGCACCTGGCTGCCAAGAACCGGGAGTTGTACCGCATCACCGATCTGGATGCCTGGCGTGGAGGCAACAAGGCGGAGTTCTTTCTCTTCCCCAACTACGAGGACGACTCGGCGACCCCGCAAATCAACCGCGTCCTGCTCCTCGATCGCGGCGACTGGGTGCCCTATCACAAGGGGCAACCGGTGAAGATTAACATCATGGATCGCGACAACCAGGGAGTCCATTCATTGGTGATCAAGCGAGGCGACAAGGTCGTTTACGAGATCAAGAATCCTGGCAAGGGTGTTGTGGAGCATTCGGTCGACGCCTGCGGCGATTACACAGCACACTGTGTAATGAAGGACGGCTCGCTAAGCCAGGCCTGCGAATTCGCCGCCTGCGAACTCGACTTCAACCTTCCAGCTACACCAGTCTCGCGAGGCACGACATGGGAGGTCCAACTCACCTCCGAAAACATGAACGCCATCATCCTCTACTTCAAGAACTCAGCTGACGGTTACGACGAACACAACGTGTTCATCACCGAAGAGGATCGCACAGCCGGCAAGGTGACTATCCCTGCCAGCGTCACTCAGACCGCTGACAAGCTGCAGGTATGGCTGATCGGAGAGAACCAATACGGGCGACTCAAGAACCGCCGCGATATCCAGGTGATGGACTGAGCCACCACATGAAGAGCCCTTTGTCTATGGACACTTCGATGCACATGAAATCTACCGTAATGTTGTTCTTCAAGCGAATTAAGATCCGC
>NYXM01000067.1 GCA_002685655.1 Planctomycetaceae bacterium | reverse complement strand
TCGCTAGAGTCCCCTAAGCGGACTGGCGACCATTTTGGTGTTCTGGAGAGGATGCCGAAAAGTCACGACCGGCGTCGTTGCACTCCGACTGGTCTGAATCGAAGGAGAAACAACTGTGTGGACGTTGCGTGGAAAAGCCGTCCGTGATTGTCGTGGGGTTTCTCGACGTGACTTCTTGTGTGCCGGCGCGCTGGGGATCGGTGGCTTGACCCTCGCCGACCTGTTGCGTCTGGAGGCGGACGCGGGGATTACGAATTCCAAAAGGGCCGTGATCAACATCCACCTCGATGGCGGCCCGCCGCCGATGGATATGATCGATATGAAGCCACAGGCACCTGCGGAGGTCCGTGGTGAATTGTCACCCATATCAACGACGGTACCCGGTATTCACATTTGCGAATTGATGCCTCGAATTGCCACGATGGTCGATCAATTCGCCTTGATTCGATCACTGGTTGGTTCGGCTGGTCGGCACGACGCGTTTCAGTGCCAATCTGGATTCTCGTTCAAAGACCTGGAGTCAATTGGCGGTCGCCCAACAATGGGGTCGGTCATCGCCAAATTACGTGGCACGGCAAAAGACAGCGCGCCGCCCTACGTCGATCTGATGCAGGGTCGTCCGTTAGTGCGGAACAGCGCGCGACCAGGGTTTTTGGGGCCGGCGTACGGACCGTTTCGCCCCGACATTTCTGCCATGTTCGCGAGGCCGTTGGAAGACGGCATGAAAAAGGAACTCGCCGCCAAAGGAGCCAACCACGCGACGAGTTTGAAACTGAATGACATGTTGAGCAATGTTCGCTTGGATGATCGTGCGGGCTTGCTGATTGCCTTGGACCGCGTGCGCCGCGAGGTCGATGCCACAGGAATGATGGATGCCATGGATCGCTTTACGCAGCAAGCTGCGGGGATTCTGTTGTCCGGCCGGTTTGCTGACGCCATGGACCTTTCCAAGGAAGATCCGCGCACACTGGCGCGCTACACTTCACCCACGCCGAAGGTCAGCAAGTTTGCCACAGCAGACGACGAATTCTCGATGCGCAAACTACTGTTGGCGAGGCGTTTGGTTGAAGAAGGGGTCCGTTGTGTGAGTGTCTCCTTTAGTGACTTCGACACGCATTCGAGCAACTTCGATCGGATGCGTCACATGTTGCCGATCTTGGATCGCGGTTTGCACGCCTTGGTTAGTGACCTGGCTGAGCGAGGAAGATTGCAAGACGTGTCGATCGTCGCCTGGGGCGAATTTGGTCGATCACCGAAGATCAATGCGAAGGCCGGTCGCGACCATTGGCCGAGAGTTGCGATGGCAATGTTGGCCGGAGGCGGAATGCGAGGTGGCCAAGTGATCGGGGCAACGGATCGAACCGCCAGCGCGGCCGTCGCGCGCCCCGTTACGTATCAAGATGTTTTTGCCACGCTGTACCGCAATCTTGGCATCGCCGCGGACAAGACCACCATCGTTGACCCAACGGGGCGCCCACGATATTTGGTGAGTTCTGGAGAGCCGTTGGCTGAACTCGGATGACGCTACGGAAATCGCGGCATCAGGGTCAATTTGGCTTGTCCGCTGCTGCCGCTACGACGGTAGGCGATTGTGATGGCCTGACCGGGATTCGTTGTCGCCAAACGGGTGTATATCTGGTCCAACCGGACGACTTTCAGCCCTTCGACCTGCGTGATGACATCATTCAGTTGGAAGCCAGCTCGGGCGGCGGGCGAATCGTCGAAGACCGTGGTTACTTTGCAACCTTCCGGTGCATTGGTGATTTCTACGCCGAGCATCGGGCCTGTGCCAGGTCGCCAGGCTCCCCAAACCTCACTCTCTTGCAGACGCGCCAACACGGCCGGCCATTCGTGGAAATGCGAATAGTAGAAACCGCCAAACTGACTTTTCCGCGAGTGGACACCGATCAGCCGGCCATCGGCGCTGAGCAGCGGTCCGCCCGTTGTCACATCTTGGACATCAAAATCGCTCCAGACTTCCCCACCGAGCACCCGCCGAATTCCCAGTAAGTGAGCTTCTGGCGCCTCGTCTTCCTTTCCGCCTGCCGGATAGGCCACACCAAGATAAATTGGTTTGCTAGGAAATTGATCGGTCGCGTGAACATCCACAAACGGAAACGGCGGTGGGTCACTGATTTTCACAAGTCCCAAGTCCAGATCACGACAGACACCCTGAGTCTTGGCTTTCACAAGGCGGTTGTCGGCTAGACGCACGGTCACGTCCTGTTGTGGCGTCACAACACAATGACCAGCCGTTACGATCTCCCCAGCGGCGCTAATGAGGGTCCCCGTCGCTTTGCGACCGTCTGGGAATTCCAACATCACAACGGCTGGCAGCGCCTTTTCACGAACGGGTTTGGCCAATTCTCTTCTCGCCTGCCGATTGGTCTCGTCCGAAGGAGGCGCGGGGGTAGCGAGTTGAAAGTCGTTTTGTGTTCGCGCGAGGTAGATGTGATCGAACAACGCCGGCTGTCCGTCTTCGGCCGAAAGGGTGAGTTCCCGCAGATCGAATTCACCGAAGTCGCCGAACAGATCACGGGGAATGGAGACCCATTTGGCCGGTAGCGTCTGTTTCCAGACGTGTTTGAGTTCTGGTTGCAGTGGCGCATCAGGACCTGCTTCATAGCGATGCAGCGACTCAGGGTCAGTTGAACGCATCTCGACGGCGAGCTTTCCACCGTCTTTGCGGAAAGCGAAAAAAATGAACCGGTACTGACCCGGTTGTGGGCGTTCGCGAATCGGAGCGGCGTCGGGCAGACGCAGTGTCAGCGGGTCCTCTACCGAAACACGCAGAGAGTGGCTTCCCGAATGCGGTTGTTCTGCATCCAAATAGTCCGAAGGATTGGTGCCGGCAGCGGGTGCCGGCGGATCCGCAGCCATGCCTGTGACGAGCGTCACTTCGTCTTCGAACAGTTGATACAGGGCCGGATGCTGCGGGCTAATGTGGATTGAATGCCACTGAATCGGGACCTGAAGTGAACCCGGCAACTGCCACAGTTCAATCTCAACGGGGCCCTCGGTCGACGGAAGGTCGGCCAACGACACCACGATCGGCTGCATTACCAAATGGCTCTTGTCCCACAGTGGGAATTCTTCCTCGGCCACGAGCTCGCCCTGAATGCGGATTTGTAGCTGTGGCGCATTCTCGCCGTTCTCACTGCGTGTGGCGTTGATAACAAGCCAACGGTCGTTCGCCGCCAGCTTGCGACGCTGCGACAGAACCAGTGGTTGCTCGACGGCCGCCACGGTCTGCTCAAACCGGCCATGCTTATCTGCCCACTCCATAAACCGTGGGGTGTGACGGCATGTCGCTGCCGTTGCACCGACCGCTCGCCAGTCACGCCACGCCGGGACTGGCGTGATCAATCGCTTCTCGATCGCTTCGGACAACCGTTGCGGATCAAGTTGCAACAAAGGATCGACCCAGTTGGCAATATCGCGAATATCCAGCGGGTCCGTACCCGCCGGCCGTCCGGCGTGCGCCAGATCGACCTGTAGAGTCAGTTCATGGAGGGTGTTGTCGTCGGCAACATTGATCGGCAGCCAAGCGATCTCCGTGGTCTGACTCGCGCCTGTCAAGAACGCGGTCTGGTGGTTCGGTTGATTCGTCGGCGAGTGACTGATGCGTGCACGAACACATCCGCCCTTGCCGGCCAACTGATCCAACCCGATGCCTGCCCGAAATGCCGAGACGAGCGGCGAGAGCGCGAAACGCAGTTCGCTCGTGGCGTGCACTCCAAAGCCCCAGCCGTAGTCTCCATCGCGACAGCGAAGCGGGCCGCCGCGTGCATTGGTGTTGACCTGTGCCGGCCAGGGCGATCCTCCCAACGCGGAAAGGTGACTCGAACTGCTGGGAAACAACCGAGACAGTGGAACTTCGTTCGGTGCGAACAACCGGCGAACGCGGATGTCGCCATGTGCGATCCAGATCATATCCAGACTCCAAGCCGGTTGAATGCCGTGGAGCCATCGATCGACCAGTTTTGTATCGGCGATTGTGCGCGGACGCATCCGCGTCAGCGACGTCGTCGCGACCAGGCCTTGTGTGGCTTCGATCTGCATCAAGCGGCCAGCGGCGGTTGGAACGGGCGGAGCTTCCGGGGAGGGCAGAGCCGGTGTGGGGACCTGGGCAAGCAATGTGAGTTCGTCCAGATACAATTCCCAGCCGTTACGTTCCGGCAAGTGAATCTCCGCAATCTCCGCGTAGCGTACGGTCCGTGTGTCCTCGTCCAGCAGTAGCGTCACATAGCCATGAGAGAACCGCGCGACGCGGAAAGTCAGTCGCCCACCGTCACGGAGAAATATGGACTGGGGCTGGTATTCGTATTCCCGCCGGCGGTGCCACACGATGCGACGGACCCATTTGGCCGCGACACGGTAAGGGGCGTCGACGTCGGGCTCGCCTGATTGCTCTGGATTCGGTGGCTGAACGATGAAGTGCGGTGGAAGTTGTTCATGAAACGACTCGTCACCATGCAAGTAGCTTGTCACGGTACCGGGAATTCGGTCACCGCTGAACGTCTCGACAAACTGTCGCGGGTGCGCCGGCAAGGGCAAGCTGCGGTTGACCAGCCAGCTCAGTGGGTTGGCGGGATCCAAGAGCCGTCGACCATTCAATTTTGGCTCGCCTTCCGGCTGATGCCAGTCCGTCAGATCATCGCCCTCGAAGCGCTCGCCGTTGGAAAACCGTGCGGAATAGCGAGCTGGAGGGGCCGCCAGCATGACGTCGACCAGCGCGCCTGTTGTACCAGCAATAGTCAACAGAAGGACCGGCGAAAAATTCCAGTGAGCCTCGAACCAGCGTGCCATGAGAATCAGACCGTGCGGGGTGATACGGCCAACTCTCCGCGTCGTTGGGCGACGGTGGCCGGGAAGGAGTGGGTGGATTATACCACAAGGTTGCACGTTGGCGTGATTCACGGATAATGCCAGTTCGTGTCGTTATCGCTGCTTCTGTTGGTATCATTCGGAAAGGAATGGACTCCATGCCGCTACTTGTTGTTGGTTCCGTCGCGCTCGATTCTGTCGAAACTCCCACCGCCAAGCGCGACGACATTCTGGGGGGATCGGCCGTCTTCTTCTCCTACGCAGCCAGCTATTTTACGCCTGTCAAGTTGGTCAGCGTCGTCGGTGAAGACTGGCCCAACGAACACACGGAATTGCTCCAGCAACGGAACATTGACACGTCCGGCCTGGAAGTCCGTGCTGGTGCGGAGACGTTTCGTTGGCGTGGCAAATACCAACCCAATATGAACGACCGCGACACATTGGAAGTTCATCTGAACGTGTTTGGAGAATTCGATCCCGTTCTGGCTGAAGAGTTTCGGCGGAGCAAGTTTGTGTTTCTGGCCAACGGGTCTCCGATTGTCCAGGCCAAAGTTTTGGATCAGGTCACCGACGCCCAGTTGACCGTTGCGGACACGATGGATTTGTGGATTCGCGAACAAAATGACGAATTGCGGGCGCTGCTCAAACGAATCGACGGTTTAGTGCTCAATGATTCCGAGGCCAAGCTGTTGACCGGTGAAGAGAATCTGGTGCTTGCCGGCCACAAAGTCCGAGAAATGGGGCCACGGTTTGTTGTCGTGAAAAAAGGTGAACACGGAGCGATGTTTTTCTCGAAATATGAAACCTATGTCCTGCCGGCGTATCCGACCGAACAGGTCATCGATCCGACCGGAGCTGGTGACAGCTTCGCGGGAGGCATGATGGGGTTCTTGGCCGAGCAGGACGATTTCGAACCGGTGACTCTGAAACGCGCCATGGCTTATGGAATTCTCGTGGCGAGCTACAACGTGGAAGACTTCAGTCTTGACCGTATGCAGAGAATTGAGCGTGACGACATCGAGCGGCGGATGGAGAAATACCAGAAGATGTTGCTCTTTTAAGCCTGTCATTCTCCTCGACCGACCCGCCAGGGGAATCCGTGCATGTCCTTGATTCGCACCTTCATCGCCATCGAGGCGTCCGACGAAGTTCGCAGACGTTGTGCAACTTTGATTCGCACGTTGGGTGCCGGCGAAATAGAAGCGACGTGGACTCGCACCCAGAACTTGCATCACACGCTCAAGTTTTTGGGCGACACTGCTGATACGCAGCTACCCAACGTGTGCCGCGCCATGGCCCGGGCGGCTGCAACCGTCGAGCCGTTCGTGTTGGAGTCGGTTGGTGTCGGCGCATTTCCCCGCATCGCGGCACCGCGCACCGTTTGGGTTGGGGCCGGAACCGGCGCGGAGGCGATCATCGCCTTGCACGATGCGCTTGATCAAGAACTGTACGAAGTCGGCTTTGCCCTCGAAGCCCGTCGCTTCCAGCCTCATTTGACCCTTGGCCGAGTCCGCAAAGTGGGAAATTCGCGAGAGACCCTGGCGCGACTCATCGACGACCACCGCGACTTTCAGGCCGGACACACCTCCGTAAGCGAAGTCGCCCTGCTGAGCAGCGTGTTGCAGAAGGGAGGACCCGTCTATGAGGTGCTCGGACGCGCTCCGTTAGCCGCCCGTTGATTTCCGCGTAGGCCCAATGCCGTTCAATGATGTTAGCCGGGAAGATCGGGAGTCTCTTTTTTTGGACAACGTCTGATCATCGGTAGACGCCGATGGCCGAAAAAGACTACCGACCCGTGCCAATGGACACAGCGCAGGGACCAACGGAATCGGTCCAACAGCGAGTTTCAGGGGGATTAGGTCGAATTCTGGAAGAAGCCGGTTTTTTCCTGTTGAAAACACGGGATGAACTCGATATAGTATTCATATGTTCACTATTCTCCCGATCAACATAGGTGCCCTATGCTGTGCACCAAAAGGGCAGACGTCAAAGGAGTTACAATGGCAACCGCACAGAAAACACCTCCCAACAAAGCAACGGAAAACGGAATGTCGAAGAAAGAGAAAAGCGGCCGAGCGACGAAATCGTCAGCAGCCAAGAAATCAGCACCAGTAACGGC
>NYXM01000001.1 GCA_002685655.1 Planctomycetaceae bacterium | reverse complement strand
GACGTAGTCGTCATATTGAATTCCTCATTGTGTCTGGCGATTTACTGCCGAGCTTGGCCCCCATTTCCCACCCTGCTTCGCCATAAATGACAAATAAGGCTTGTTTGTTTTGTGGTTAGTTTTACAGCGAACGAATTGCACCTTCGGGGGCGGCGCGGGACGAACAACCCGCATTCCAACGGAACGGGATGAGTATCTCACGAGTAATAAGAAAAGTAAACATTTTTGTTGTAGCTTAACAAAAAAACGCCGGGATAACCGGCGTCTTGTCTCTTCATTAACACATTGCTTTATGTGTTTTTAGGGCGTTCGATATCAGGCGCATCCGGGCCGTCATCAGGCTTCACGGACAGTGCCTTCGCTTTCTCGACGATCTCGTTATACAGTTCCGGTCGCGATTCCCTGTCACTTTTAGACATGCCATACGCAGTGTTGTTTAACAGTGTTGATACAGATAATCCGTGCTTCTCCGCCTCAGGGGTTAGCTGTTCAATAAAGTGATCGAGGAAACCTTCAACATGCTGATACCGCTTCACGCTTTCACCCAGTGCAAGGCGGAACTTATGCTGCGCTTTCCAGTCGGCTGCATCACCCTTGAATGCAGGCACTAACGGCAATGGCGTCATCGCACCCACCGGGTTCATACCAAGTACATGGTTGCCGACTTTATTGCGAAACTGCGCCATAGCCATCGCTGTGACCCCCTCAGGGAACGGATCGAAGTGACCTTCTGCTTTCACCCCCATCATGTTGTCATACATGCTCTCTGACAACACGGGCATGATCGCCTTCTCACCCATCAGAGTCAGCACTTCCAGCTCACCCGCATGGTTATTCAGCGGATAATCCGCCCGCAAATCAGACGCCTTCACTAAAGAGGTAATGTCATGCTCTGCCAGGCTAACAGGGAGAATAACAAAACCATCATTCAGCGCATTTTGTCGCTTTATATTCTGCTCGGTCAGTAACGCTTTGAGCGCATCAGACAACGTTACTTCCGTGTCTTCATGGGACATATCACGAATATCGAGTCCCTCGACGGCAAGCTCGCAGAAGCTCTCCATTTCACCGGCTGTCACGCCCATTTCAAGCAAGGGCACAGGGTCGATAACGTCGATGTTTACAGCCGGGTTGTGATTAACATCATACGTCCCGGTCCCTTCGGTATAATGCCCTGAGACAGGCGAAAAACCGTCCCGCTCAACCTCTTCAACGCCGGCTTCACTCTCATAACGAATCGAAAGTGCTGCCATAAACACCGCAGCCTCCCGCGCCGGATTGGCGCGCCCGTCATCATAAGCGGCTTCTTCAACCACATCGTAAAGGTGACTTTCAAAATCGTGGTGCTCGTCAAACTCAGGCACACCATCTTCCATCTCACGTCTGTCTGCGCTACGCCCGACGCTGCCTAATGCGACAAGGATTTCATTTTCGTTCAATTCGGTTGCCATGGTATATTCTCTTCATAAAAAACAATAACGTTATACATTGATGTTATCACATACAAGGTAATACGATGAAGCATTTTCGTTGTAAAAATAAAATATAAATGATAGATTTGACCTTTATTCATTTTTAACGAACACAGAGCCAAAACCATGTCATCCACAGATTTAAAACCCTTTGTTTTAACCGGGCAGATTACCACCTTAAGCTTTGAGGCACTGAAAGATAATGAAAAAGACGCGCTCATCGCAGCCTGGCCTGATACGGCGAGCGACGCGACATACCTGTCTTTTGGTAACACCCTTTACCGCCTTGAAGATTTCACAAAGCAGGAAAACGGTGATTATCTGCTTCACCCGGGGAATGATCACCTCTTTTCATCGATCACACTGACCCCCGCTGGCGGCAAAGATGACACCTTGATGGATATCAGCGCCGTGTACGCGAGTGAAGCCGGCGCAATGCACATGGCGGCACAACCTCCTGTATCCGTTGTTTTACATCGTGAGGAAAACGGTTCGCTGTCACTCGCTGCAACCGACATGTCCCGCCCGTTAAGCATCATCCTTCTTGAAGAAAAAGATGGATTACAGGCTGCGGTCTACCCGGCGGATTATAATCCGTTGGTGGTGCAACAGACGCTTTCCACCATCATGGAAATAAGTGAAAACAATTAATTTAAACTTTTTTGTTGTAATTCAAGTTCGGTCTGTTATACTGCGCTTCATCCGGTGAGAGATTCTCGCCCTAACCAGGAGAGCCTGAAATGGCACGATTTACTTTACGGGGTTCAATGACGTTCCACTAAGTATACTTACTTAGGAGAACCTCATGCACAATATTGCACCCTTTGCGCCAAAAATTATTGAGCGCACAACAACACGCACCGTTATCTACGACACACTCGAAGATTACCGGCGCAACCGTTTAACTTATTTAACCTCGCACAACGCTCACGTTAAGTGTGTGATCTGCGAAAAAACGTTTCGTGACGCAAAGAGCGCCGGGGAACAACCGTGCACCACGGTGCGACAGCTGCCTGACTTTACGTTCAATCGTCATCGCGCCCGTGACAACGGCACACTGTTCGGCTTTGCCCGTTGGAAAACCAAGACGGTCATTGAGACGCGCCATGCGCATGCACTGCGTGAGGTTGCGGTCGTTACCAATGAACTTGGTGATGACATTGGTTACCACGACATAGATAAGCGTCAGCGTGAAGCTTATCTGCGCGGTTCAGGGCGAACAGATTTTCGTCCTACCATGGAACAATTCCTGGCAAGCAGCTGGTGCTCCCCGCTGCTTCGCGGTCAATTACCGGCCGAGCGTGACAAGGCGGAAGCTAACGACTGGTGCGTGCGCTATCGTCACTATCCGCGTCACATGCTGGAAGGGTCTTCATGGCGTTGTATGCGCACCACGCAGGAGCGCCGCATGGTGGATGCCTGCCAGGTTGATGAGTTCAGCCCGGCCATCCGCGGAAAGCGCTCGAAGCGTGGTCTGCCGACGCAATTGGACGACTTTTACCCGCACCGCGATCGTACGTGGAAACGCCGCAAAGTGAAAAAACAATGGATGGTTAACTTAGGTTAACCATCTTTTTTTTTGCGTAAAATTAAACTTTTTTGTTGTAATATTTTTCTGTTGTGGCATACTGACCAGGTAAACAAAATCACACACAGGAATACACACATGCTTAAAAACTCTACCCGTCTGACTTACGTTGCCGCCATGTCCGTTCTGCCTGGCTGGGATGTTTTAATCTCGCATCCGACAGAATCTTTCGTTTCCGGTGAAGTTGAAGATGTCATCAATATTGATGGTCAACCGTTAACGCTGGTTGTGAATGGCGAAAGCTTTGAATTTGAACCTCACGACGCGGTACAGCTCCACCAGCCTGTACTTGTCGCACCGACAGAAACCAACGGGCTGACACAGGCAGATATCCTTCTGCTGGGCTTCCTTGAAACCATTAATGGTGCTGGTGGTCTGCGCCGTGACAGCAATGGGAACGTCAACTATCAGGACGAGCTGGAAAACGACTGGCCCGATCTTGCTATCCAGGCTGAAGAAGCCCTGAACTACTTCATCGAAAAAGGGGCAGGGTACGCTACACTGCGCTTTACTGATATCGATGAAGACGAAGAGCTGCTATAAGGAGAAGGCATGTCTGACATGACACTGCTCGACGCCATGGACGCGGCGCTTAAAAACATTGAGCGCCAAACGCCGGAAGAATATATGGCCAACGTCGCAAAACACCGTGACGGTGCTGTTGCGACAGCGCTTAACGATTTGCAGGACGCAGGCTTCACGCCTGCTCTTCCCGGTTTCCCTGCACCAACCGAAGGCAATAAAGCCTGAGTATAACGCCGCTGCACTCAGCGGCTTTTTGTTGCACCATCCGGTTTCGCGCGTTACACTTGCCGCCGGCAGCCTGGCCCTACATTCACAGATAAAAAAGAGCGATAATCGATGAAAGCTATGATCCATGGCGAACCTGTTCGCCACACCTCAGACACTCCGCCTCCCATGGATACGACCCGTAACAAGCGCCGTGGAGAACCTGAATTTTCACAAGGCGACACCGTGCATTTTCATGCTTACGCCAACCAACAGCCAATCCTTGCCAAGGTGAGGGCGGTATCACGTTCCGGCGGTCGTGGACCTGAATACCGTTACTTGCTCACCGGGATTAATGCGCCATTGGAGAGCTTGACCAGCGCAGAGAGCATTGTCGAGTCAGCGCATTTTAAAGATCCGACACAGCACCCCTTCTCCTGGCACTAACTGTTATTTTTTTTGAACTTTTTTGTTGTAATTTCCTGTGTGGCGTGAGAGAATAGCTTTACACAAACACACAGGAATGCATTATGTCTCTGAACACCCCGGAAATCGCACGCAAAATCGCAAACAGCTTAGCTCTCAGTCTGAGTGCCGATGGCGGCATTGCGCACACTGAGGTCATCCAGCCTCAGGTCATGGTACGAAGCTTTATGCTGGATCACCGTGAACTAGGCAGAGCTATTCAGGGCATGTTGATTAATGCCCGTGAATATCAGGTCGAGGGACTGTCACGCATCAGCTATCAGAAAATTAACGACCAGGTAAACATGCGATCTTTTGAGGATGCAGTTCTGACCCTGAAATTTGGCACTATATCCATGCAGGTCAAGTTTGGTTTCACTGTTTTCCTGTCTGACATCAGCGGTGATTCTGTTCGCCCTGACACCATGGAGATCACATATTCAGGCTCTGACAAGCCCCTGTCTGATCCTGCTTGCCCGCTGACATCCAGCCAGAGTGACGCTTTTATGTGGTACGGTATCCTTGAAAACGGGATTCGCCATGCGCTGAAACCATGCATCCGCGAACTGGCCGCTAATGGTCAGTGCATCGCTGCCTGAAGCCGTGCTTTACCCGGCCATCAAGCGATGGCCGCAACCAAAAGGTATTTATTATGTTCTATTATGGCGAAATTGGCTACGAGTTTGATGGCGGCTCTCATAATCTCGAAACAGCCGAGAAGGAAGCGATCAAGCGCTCCGAGAAAATCGATGTTGTCGGCATTTTTGATCAGCACGAGGAACTCATTTCTGTTGCCATTGACGGGCAAATTTTCGAGCCGCGAAAAGCTTAACTGCGCGATCACGTTGTGCCGGGCTGTGCCTGGCACTATTTTTCAAAAATACTGCTTTTATTTAACTTTTTTGTTGTAAAATCTCTCGTTTTTTGCGATACTGTTCCTACACAAACACACAGGAACAGATTGCCATGCTCAATCGCTTTGTTACACGAATTCACCGCTACGCGGTAAAACGCCTTGCAAACGGCGCAACCCGTCTTTACGTACAAAACGCGGACGCCCTGCAACAGTCAGGTCTCTTAAAAAACTGCCGCGTAAGCTTGTCGTTCAAACGCGGACGCATCGAAGCTACACTGGATAAAAACGGTACACACAAAATCATGGATACCGCCCGTGGTGAGCTGTTTGAACTAAAAAATAAAGATACCACCAAAGCGCTGGGTGACGCACAATTCGTTACCATTACGTTTCGTACCGGCAAACTCATCATTACCATCCACGGCATGGATGAAGCACAGCAAAAGCGCGAGCAGCGCATTATTGACAACCTGCTTTCAGGTAAGCCATTGCGCACCGCTTGCCTGTTCTCAGGTCTGGGTATGCTGAGCTACTGGATCAAGCAGGGACTTGCCTTGCAGGGAATAAAAACGGAAATCTGCTTTGCTAACGATATGGACGAGCTGGCGATGAGTTGCAACCTTGCGGGTAACCCGATGTGGGAAAACGCGACGGCGGATGCTTCAGCGGTAGTAGACTCACTGAACGCATTGCATCTTTACGACCTGCCACAATCTGACTTTGTGACCATCGGCTACCCATGCGTGGGGCAATCATCGCTTGCGACGGAAGAAAACCGGGATCTTAACCACCCTACGGTTGGCACCCTGTTTGTGCCGTTGGTGAATGCGCTACGCCGCATGAATCCGGGCCTTTTCATTATTGAAAACACACCCCGTTTTGGTGCTTCTGAAACTCTGTCTTTGCTACAGCGTTCGATGCCTGATTATAACTTTACACAGCGCGTGTTTGACGGGCATGACTACAATGAACTCGAATCGCGCAAGCGTGTCGCTATTATTGCGGTAAGTAAAGGGTTGCCGGCGATGGATTTAAGTGACATACCTTCGCAGTTCAACAATGAACCCGTACGCACCGTTAACGACATCCTTGAACCTATGCCGCTGGATGCTGCCTGCTGGGACGAAATGGCACACGTTAAAGCCCGTGACAACATGAAACATCTGGGATACCGTAATTGCCTGTATTTCGGCGATGAAACTAAGATGGTAACGATTCCTGCTTCTTACGGACCAAGAAAGGCCGGTACACCTATGATTGCACACCCTGAAACACCGGAGCTGCAACGCCAGGTTATGCCAAACGAGCACGCCAACTTACGTGAATTACCCGGAACGCTAAAATCGCAGGTGATGAAAGTCTGGAAAGGTACACACCCGCTTGTTTCAAAACGGGGCTCTTTTTCAGCCGCCAACCGGTTACTTGGCAACGGTGTATCACGCCGGATCTGGACCAGCATGGGCGCAGCGCTTGGTTTACACCTACTTAGCGCAGCTACCCAACCTGACACACTGGCCGCTTAACGCGGCCTCATCGGCCTCACATTATCAGGAGCCGGAATTTCCGGCTCACCGGTGGACGGTGCATCCGCCGACCGGATATCCTTTCCGGGGTCATCCATACCGAGTGCATCACGCAATTCCTGATCATCATCAAGTTGCTGTGCAAGCCATGCATTCGCTTTTGCCATATTGGCTTTTATATCATCAAGACCGGGATCGTTTTCGCGCACAAACTTAAAATTACCCTTTGATTCTTCAATGCATGCATCAACCAGGTGGTTACGCAGTCCGGGCCCAACGTCGCGGCTCACTTTCGCAAAGAACAACGTATCATTCTCATCGTTGACAGACATCGTCAATACGTTATTTTCCGGTGCAAACGACATATTCACCAGTGCTTTCGACGCCAGCTCCATTACCTCTGAAACCGGCACGTCATGAAAAACAACCACCCCGTTCTCAACTTCACCCCGTGTGATGGATTCACTCTTGTTTAGCACCATGCTCAGTGCCACCGTCGGCAGAGGCGAATTCATCCAGCTTAAATCGTTAGGCAGAGAGGGGATGCCTATCTGCCTGGCCTGCTCACGCTTCCACAATGTGTTTCTCATCGACTCTTCAGCGAGCAGGGTTTTCGCTTTATCGAAGTAATCAACGGTCACCGTCGGCTCCATCTGAATGGCGTACTGGTAATCGTCATCAAACACGGCTTTAAGGGTGCCGATATCCGGCATGGACTCCACGGTAAAGGTCTGCTGCGACGCTGCCTTTAACAGTTGCGCAGGGTCAACCTTTTTCATTACCCCGTCTACTCCCCGCTCACCGCCGGAATAGTAAATGATGTTTTCTGCCCGTTGTAGCACGGCATTCAGCACATTGGTTTCTAATTCTATTTCTGGCGAACTGCTGATCCGGTCAACGAGATTTTGTGCGAAATCACTCGCCGACTTTTCAGCCTTTTTCTGCTGAAAATCCACCACTTTCGGTTTGTTTGTCATAATCTTTGTCCTGCAATCGGTATACCTTTGATGGTATCACAGGGAAAAGCCATAAAATTTCACAATTTTAAACTTTTTTGTTGTAAATTAACGCTTTAAATGAGATGATAACCTTTCTTTAAAACCACACAGGAAAACGCCATGAGCGAACAAAACAAGCGTCTCTACAATCTCGCTAACCCCTCTGATCCCTACACACTATTCGCACCTTCCGTCAGTGTTGCCGGCGGTGCCGTGTTGTTAATTTCAGGACAATATGGCGCTATCGCACTGGATGAAAATGGCCGCAAAGATGATGAGGCCGAAAGCAGCCCTGTCTTATCCGGCTGGCAAGAGTGGGCAAAAAAACACAATATGGGACCAGACTGGTTATACGACAACCGTACTGATGTCGCAGACGCTCTCGAATCTGTTGTTATCGGAAGCCCGGCAGAACGTATTGAGTTCGAAGCCCGCATGAAGGACAAAACACGTGAGGAATATGACGCTGCAAAACTTCAAAAGCTTGAAGATGAGCAAACCAGTCTGAACCAAATCGGACAGCTGGCTTACTCACTTGCGCGCTCTTTGAGGGAAATGGAGCCGGAAGAGCTGAAAGGTGCCTTTGAGATGCAGTAAACCACGCTATCCACTCACAAAGAGGCGGCATATTGCGGCCTCTTTTTTTTGTCTGATTTTAAACTTTTTTGTTGTATTTTTTGACGGTTGTGGCATACTGTTCCTGTACCTAATCACACAACCAGGAAACAAAAAATGAGCAAAAAAACATTCGCACAAATCAAAAAACTTATCGCCGGCGGCTTTGAATCATCAACCGGTCTGACACCTGAATTTCGCTCGTTCTCCACCAAGTTTCGTAATGCCATGAAAAAAGCGTTAGCGGAACAGGGCGCAGAACTGGTTAACTTTAGACGCGGACACTTTGAATGCTCAGGCTTTTATCGTATCGATGGCCAAATGGGTTACTTTTCCATCTCTGATGTCCGTAGCGGTCTGCAAGACTGGCCGGGGCACATCATGTTTCGCACGGCGCAGCATGAAAAAGATTACACCGGCGGCTCTAACAACTGGGGCAGCTTTGATGATGATAAGCTTGCAGAGCGCATGGTTAATCTTATCAAGTAGTCTTCATGGAAAACGGGCTCACGCCCGTCTTCCCCCCTGTACCGTGATACAATAACGGGGATGACCGTTTTTGATTTTAAGGATGCCCATGTCAACACGCACCGGAATTTTTTTACACTTCACTTTACTTGATCCCAACGACCCCCACGAGGGCGCTGACTTACATGTCAAACAAGAGAGCATCTCTACACACAGCTTTGACAAAAGTTATCCGCTTCTCGATACTCAGATGATCCAGGTACTCACGCTTGAACTGAACGGAAAGGCTATTGATGTGCATTGTGATGAGCTGTATTTCGAACGCGAAGATGCGCAACATGTCGGCATTGTCTTCCCGGAGGGTGAGGAATTAGGTCAGCCCGTCTTTGGCCCGTTGATCATTACAGGTGCGGATGGTAAAGACAGTCCTTTTTCCGAGAGTGAGATATCTGAAATGGTCCTTAATGGCGAACTCACGCCGCTCATTGGTGCAACACCGGCACAAAATGACGATGTTTTTAACACTCACACGCCAGGCGGGAACGTTCTGCACTGATCACGTCAGGTACCCGCCCTCTTCCGGTTTATGCGTTACAACAAGACGAAAGCCTGCATGATGCGGGCTTTTTTGTGTCCGCAAATTCATACTTTTTTGTTGTAATCAATGGATTTAATTGAGATAATACTGACTCACACACAACACAGGAATACAACATGCAAACTTTCACTGTCGACGACACCTACCGCGTCATCATCGATAAAGCCATCGTTGAGGCGTCAAAATCAGAAACCTTCGCCATTGAGCATGATGGTGACGTATATCGTGCCATTGTCCCGTCACCCCTTGCTGACAAGTTCAGTGCCGGGTTTAATGAGGAAGCGGATGCCGCTTACTACTTAGCTCACCTGCGCACCTACCATGCCAACGGGCGCGACTGGGCCTTTGATGACAAAGTGGCGGTTGCACGCGCGTTATGGTCTGCCCTTGGCGATGTACCGGTCAATGAGGATGGCGAGCTCGAAGAAGCGTTCTATGACTTTGAGGAAGGCTGTGATCGTGAATACATTTGGGGATGGTTTGAGGAAACCTTCGATATCTGCATCGGAAAAGAATTCTTTTAGTCATGACGTGGGCGCTACTGCGCGCCCACACCGTTTTGAGGTAAGGAGCCTTCTGGCAGTTTGCTGATCACCCTGATAACCTGATTATCTGTGTTTTCAATAATGAGCTCAAATTGGTTCATCTTCACAATGTCACCAAAGAGCAGATATTCACCCACATTCCAGAAGTTCCAGAAACCGGCTGCAATCCCGGTCACAATCACCATTGTGCTTTGCCATGACCAGTCGCCCCAGTGATACACGACCTGATTAATCATGACAATGACCAGCCAGGCGGCGGTGATCGTTGACCAGAAGGCATACCGATCACTGTACTGACTGCCGTACAGCGTCAGCATTCGTCTTACTTTATCACCTGTCCAGTCTGACAATCCCATCATCTGATGATTAAACCGGACATTTTCCCGGTTCATAAAATGCAGAAAACTGAGCAGCGACACCCACAGCACACTACCGCTGAACAAGGGCGATGATACCAGGCCCCACAGCGTTATTTCACCAATCAGGAAACTTGTCAGTGACGCTGACCAGCCAATAACACTCATAATCATGCCCAGCGCAAACACGGCGGCCGGCGATAAGGCAACCATTAAATCGGTTAGCGGTGAGTGTGGTTCGTAAGCTATTTGACCTTGAAGCCCCTCTACAGGCTCCTTGATGGTCAGGCGGGTAAATAACGTCGGAGAATGTTCGCATCCTTGCATTGGCTGGCGCTCCAAATTGTCGTCTTAATCTGATCATAACACACAGGCAAGCTTAACGACGAAAATGGAAAAACTATTCACTCTTAATAAACTTTTTTGTTGTAATTTTCTGTGATTTTGCTATTCTAACCCTACACACAACACAGATGAGAAAGACCATGTCAAACACTGAATCAACCGTTAACTACCTGAACGACGTCAATGCTTTTTTCGGCGCTGAGAGCAACTTTCTTGCCCAGGGCAAAGAAAAGCACTTCATTCGTCTTGAGAAGCTTGACGAACCGTTCAAGCGCGCTGATGGTAAGCGCGTATCGTTCCAAATGGAATATCGCGAGTTATCTGAAACATGCACCGACGCGGATGATGAAAGCTGGTGCTGTGTACGCAGCAATGAGTTTACCTACTGGTCTGCTACAGAACTCAAAGCAATGGGGCTCAATGTGTCTCACAAGAACCCTGAACGCTGGGTGCCAGAGAATTACGACATTTTCGAGCACGTCAACATTTTTTAATACCGGGCGCATCGCGCCCAACTCCACACATACACACACACTACACAAAAGGAAATACAAAATGGGACAATTACGTTTCGTTAAGCCAGAGCACGCCGACATTATCAACGAGTACCTTGCCGGTGCTGAAAAGGGACTGGTTCTCGTCATGCCTGATCAGCAGGCTGTCATGGAAAAACTCGACGTTGAAGATGAGACCTGTCTGGGCGACCTGCCTGGCGGCTACGACTTCGGTGGTGACGCGGATATCTGGCTTGATGTTGTCAGAAGCGATCAGCATTACATCTTTACCGACATTGCCGAAGAGCAGGGTGTTGACATGAAAGATGTTATCCGTGACGTTCGCGGTGAGGCTGCCGATAACGCGTAAACCCGTCCCGGCGGACGTGATCTGCCGGGCGTCTTCCGTTTGCATTGAATTATTCCAAACCAATGTTGCAAACAACCGATGTGTTGCGTTATACTTAACGCTCACACAAACAAACGCAGGAACACCATGAAACACCCACACCTTGAGTGCGCCTTAGCGGGCACCATTTTGCTTGCAGCACTGTTCGCTCGCTTCTACCCGGCATACACCCTGTGGTTAGTTGTGGGTGGCGTTTTGGGCAGCTTAATGGTGGTGAGTTCATTGGCCTTCTACCTGACCTGGCGAAAAGCACCTGAGTGGATTTTCGGGTTTCTGCAAAAATTGGATTCGAAACAATGATAGGTAAACTGCTTGCTTTCCCGTTTAAATCTGCGCTCCATGCTGCCGTATTCCTGTTTTTGGGCTTTGCCGCCTTCTTGTCGGGCTCGCCCTATGTTTTCGCATTGGACATCCCGCTGCTTGGCATGGTGTTCCACATGATGGTAATGCTTGTCATTGCTTCGCTGGTGATCCGGATTTTCGTTTAGCGTTAAGGAGACAGGCTTTGCGTGTTAACAACGATGACAACATGACGTCCGACGCTGAAAGGTTCACCTACAGACTGCTTTTCGCTGGTGCGCTCATCCTGACATCCCTGTTCCTTCGAGGCTTTGTTACGGCGATTGACAGTGAAGAGATGAGCGCTGGCAGATTTTTGTTTTCGTGTATGCTTGCGGTTATGAGTGTGGCCTATATGGCCAATCTTTATGCGATTTGTGTAAAGTATGACCAGAATGAAATTTTTAAAAAATAATTGAACATTTTTGTTGTATTTTTATTTTAGATGGGTAATACTAACAACATACACAGACACAGAGATATACACATGCAACTGAAGATTCAAAACTTACATACCAGACAGCACAAAGCGTTGCTGGTAACCGCGACACAGGCTCAGGTTGATGCTATGATGCCTGCCATTGAAAAAGAGCGAATGGGACTTAAAATGGATATTGGTGATATCTACCCGGACGACAATGGCAAGCAAGTGATTGAGCTGATTACGCACCGCAGTCATCACAAGCGTGCCGCGAGCTGGCTCCGGGATTTGATCCAGGATGTGCAGAAAAATGTAAATTCATCTGTGCAGGCGGCGACGGCATGAGCCTGTCCCGCTACCTTAATCTTGTCAGCTTACTGGCCGCTGTGTCGGCAATGGTAAGTTTGCTGGTGGGGATCTTTGATTCCCCTGAAGCCGGGTTTGGGACTCTGCTCCTGATTGGCGGGTTTTCATTGATGATGCTGTTTTTTGTCGGCGCGCAAAACTTCCCGTTCCGGACGTCAGAATAAAGACCCTTCGGGGCAAGCTGGCCAGATGGCCGGCAGTAAAACAGGGCACAAGAGCCATTTTCGGTCTCTCTCATTCAACGTGTGCATCCTGTGTTTGTGTGAAATGCTTCGCACACGGAGAGAGGCCACCCTATAACGGGATGTCCGGTTCATATTAGCCGGCACCCAGAAACACCGCGGACATGATGACATGGACGCCTGAAGTACCAGGAGCACAAGTACCGTTTTCGGTCTCCTTCACTCAATGTGTGCATCCTGTGTTTGTGTGAAAT
>NYXM01000066.1 GCA_002685655.1 Planctomycetaceae bacterium | reverse complement strand
CCGCAACTTCTTTTCGTTTCTTCACAAATCCATCAGGGCCAAACGGCAAAATCAACCGGCCCCAAGCCTATTGAACGTAACTCCGTGAACGGTTACGAAAATTCTTTACCGTCGTTGGCCGCAAAAATCAGCGACTTACCTTCCTTACGTCGGAACAATCCTGTCAGGACGCGTCCGTCGCTTGTGGCCAACAACGAAACGTGGAACGCCGCATCCAAATTGCGGTTGGGATCCAGGACATCCTCCAGAATCCGCTCCAGGCCGCGGTTGCCCACACCATCCAACTGAGGACCAACCACCGCTCCTTGGCCCTGAACTTGATGGCAGACGGCACAATGTCTTGTGAACTGCAGCTGCCCACGCTCGGCTGATGCCGCTGCCGCCAAGAAAGATGTGCGTCGCTGTTTCAAAATCGAATCCAGTTGTTCGCTGGCGGCGGGCAAGTTCGCGGTCAATTGTTCAATTCGCGATGCCATCGTCGGCTGATCTGCGGCCAGCAGTTTTTGACGCAATGATGCGCTCTGCAGCAGGCGGGCCGAAGCGATCCCACGCTCGATCAAATCCAAAAGGACTCCGCTGCCGATGGGACTTGCTGCCAGTCCATCGGCCAACTTCTGTTGTACACGCATCGGCGAGGTTTTCATGGTCTGTTGCGCAAGCTCGTCCAGCTTGGCGGAGTCACGGTCGGCGATCGCGTCGGCAATTGTCAACTGCAACACTGGGTTGACGCCAGCCTCGCCCAATATCGATACAAATGCAGCAGCTACCGGATTGGGCTCCAACGTCACGATCGCCGCAACCGCAGCGGAGCGGGCTTCCGCGCCGGTCGTCTCAGCGCGGACGATGCGGCGCAACGGGTCAGCCAGATGCGAAAGCTGTAGCGCCTCGGCAATCGCAGCGGCGGCGATCTGACGTTGCGCAATGGTTCGAGGGCTCGCCATGGTCAGCGGCACCACGTCAGGCTCGAACCTGGCGACAGCCAGCCAGGCATACGCCGATAGATTCAGGCCATCGACGATCTCCAGATATCCTCGTTGTCCCTGGTATTCAGACAAATCCCAGACGACGGGCTGGGCCACATCATGGCGTGGCGGAAAAGCGTGTCCCGCGATTCGCCCAGTTTCGGCGAGGCGAATCACCACGAAGTTTGCATCCAAAGGCGGCTTATCTGGGAACCCGCGGTGCCCGCAAATGAAGAACGACAATTGAGGCGGAATCTCAAACGGCACACTGCGGAGGACACTCGTACCACGCTCGCCCCCAGGCAAGCTACTAAGAAATCGCGTTGCCTGCCGGCGATCGGCGGATTTACGCTCTTCAAAGTCCCAAAGATCACCGCCACGCGCCACACCCCAGGTGTTCGCTTCTCTGTCGAGCGATTTCAGAAGTTCGGCGGCCAGCGTTGTGCCCCAGTCTCGTAACGAGTCCGTTGGTGGAAGTCCGCGTTGGGAGCGTTGTTGTTGTAATGTCTGCAGCAGTTGCTTCTGCAGATCGACGTCGTCCTTGGCGTGCTTGCGAACGAGTGGGACGATGCGATCAATCAGCGTCTCCGACGCATACGACGCCGCGTGCTTCAATCGTGCCAGCATCACGTCCACGGCTGGCACCTGGGTCTGGAGTCTGTCGACGATGTACGTGGCAGCTTGCTCGGTGTGAATCGATTGGGCGATACTCGCCATCAGTTCGTGCCCCGCCGGGTCGAGATTCAGGCCCTCAAGCATGGCGAACGGGTTATCGCCGTCGCGCAGCGGCGCGCGGAGTTGATTTCTGATCGCCAAGCGTATCGTATGTCGCAGTTGAACATCGTCAGTCGCGGCCTCTTCTAGCGCGCGGAGTAACGGGCCGATCGATTCTGTCGTGGGATGTTGACCGATGGCGTCCGCCGCGGCGCGTCGCACGGCTGGATCGACGTCTCGCAACGCGGCAATGGCCAATTCACGGGATTGCGCCGACGTCACGGCGGTTTCCGCTAGCGCTCGCATGGCATGACGACGAACGGTCGCCTCAGGGGCGTGGGCTAACCGTTCGACTTCGGCCAACTTCAGCGCCTTCAATCGGTACAACGCCCACATCGTGTGAACGCGAGCGGGCACGTTCGGAGCATCCTGCAACATTTGACGTAACGGATCGATCGCCGGTGGGCCGATCCTGTCCGTTAGTTGATCTGTGGCCAGCATCCGCTGATCCATTGACGGGGAAGCCAACACAGCGATCAACTCGTCAGTCGACGCCGTCGTAAGATCGACGTTGGCGAGCTGTTGCGGATGGTCCTGACGAACGCCGCGATACACAACGCGCCAAATCCGCCCTCGCGTGCGATCGCGCTGCGGATGGTCGAGCGGGACTTCGTAATGCCCGATGATGCGGTTATAAAAATCGGCAACGTACAGCGCGCCGTCGGGGCCAAATCGCAGGTCGACCGGGCGGAACCAGGGGTCGTCACAGTCCAGTAGATCAGGTTGTTCGTGCGCTTCCACCGACGAACCGTGAAGAACCAACGTATCGCGATGCACGCGGCATGTCATGACGTTGGCAACCAGTAGCGAACCTTGCCAAGCGACGGGGAATGCACCGTCGCAATAGGCGGCACCGGCAATCGCGGTTGATCCATGAGAATGTTCCGTCATGTTGGGCGCGAATCCCAGCCCATCATGGGGCTTATTGAAACTGGAGTAGTGCGCGCCGCGCAACAGTAGAGTGAGCGGTTTGCTGTGACAGTCAGCGGTGATCAGGTCTCCACCTGGAGTGAACGTACTGCCGAACGGGTTGACTTGGCCCCACGTATATTGCTCGACGCGTGAACCGTCCAATCGGACGCGGTACGTGTTACCACTGTTGAGCGTAATCTTGCTTCCGTCCGAACCGGCGATTGTCGTATCGTTGCGGAAACCGTGGTTGATGTAGAGCCAGCCATCAAAGCCGCGACGAAAGGCGTTCTGCATACCATGTGTATCTACGGGCGCATCAAGCGGTCCGTAAAGGATCTCGCGACGATCCGCATGGCCATCTCCGTCGGTGTCACGCAAGAAGTAGATATTGGGAACGCTGTAAACGACGACCCCATCGCGATACGGGTAGAGTCCGATCGGGATATTCAAGCCATCAGCAAACGTCGTGATCCTGTCCGCTCGGCCATCGCCGGTCGTGTCTTCCAGAATGCGGATCGAATCGCGACCATGGCCCGGATCGGCGACGAACGGGTATTCGACCGAACCGCTGACCCACAGCCGCCCTCGGCCGTCAAATGCGAGGTTCATGGGCTTTTGAATGCCCGGTTCGGCGGCAAATAACTGAATCTCGAAGCCGGGCGGGAGGTGGAACTTCTCGAGCTGTTCTTTCGGGCTCAAGGGGTCTGTCGTGCGAACGATCGCGGCAAACGGATTCTGGGCCAGCGCCGGACCTGTTGGCAGTAGGCCTGCGGCGCTCAACGCCAAGGCCATCAGGATGCGGATAGGTCTCATGGGATCGTCTCGCACAGGTTGTCTCCCAAGCAGTGGACATTGGAGGAGGGCCGTTCCGCGCCAATTGGTGCCTGGCAGTCGACGCGGTGTCATGGTTAGCTTAGTTGGCTGCCAGTGCGAGGTCACTACGGCCTCTCGGAGCCGGAGAAATTCTGGTGACTTTTTTTCCCAGCAGCGACCGCCCCGTTATTCATGACCTACGCTTGAGACACTCCCAATTCCCAAAGTTTCCCCCGCAAGGAGCCTCCCCATGAAACGAGCCGTAATCGCTCTGACCCTGACAACCGTTGCATTTGGTATGCTGGCCGTCGACACGCACGCCGCCGGCCCCTTCCGAAGATGGATGGCCTACCGCAGACCGACGGCAAAACCCACCGTCAATGCGAGACATGGCCTGTTTCACGCCCTGCCGTATGCTCGCTACGAGTCCGTCGAGGACGCGTATCCGAGGTACATCGGCGCCTTCCATTCGCGCTATTTCAACGACCTCGGTGTTCCGCCTGGCGACGTGGGAATACGGACCAACGGCGTTTACATGACACCTTGGTAGGTTTCAAAACGCGTATGAAATGAGTCAAGTTGTTCAGCGACGGGCACCGACCACAGGTTGGTCGGGGAGCGGGTCGCCACAACCGAGCGAAAGCTCGCGTCGGTCCGAGGCACAGCCCCGCTAATTCTCCGCGTTGGCCCGTTTGGCGGCCATTCGGCGTTTTTGCGCAGCCGCGACGGTCGCTTTGGCCAGTTCTGCTACCATGTCATCGAACATACACCCAGCACGGTCATGGAAAATCCGGCCGACCAACAAGTCCGTCAGGTTTCCGGTATGCTGCGGATAATCACGGAGGAACTGCCCGAAGTTGAAGTCGTTGTTGTAGTAGGCATCGACTAGTTTTTGAATCCGCCGCGTTCCCGCGGAGAAGTCTTCGTACCATCCGGACAACTGGGATGCGGTCGTGTCGCCGTCGCGTAAGCCTGTAACGATAGCGTCCGCCGCTAGTTCGCCTGAGCGGAGTGCAAAGTAGACTCCCGAAGAATAGATCGGGTCGATGAACCCCCGGGCATCGCCAACCATAATCCAGCCGTCACCCGCGTTCTGTTTTGTCGAATAGGAGAACTCCTTGGCCCTGCGAAACTCACTGGTCAACTCGGCGTCCATCAGGCGTTCGACCAGCGCCGGGCACTTGACCAGTTCATCTTCGAAAATGTCCGACGGTTCACCTCGCCCCTGGAACAGGTAATCACGGTCACCAACCACACCGATGCTCGTAACATCGTTAGCCAGGGGAATGAACCAGAACCAGGATAACTTATCGCGCGTGTGCAAGACGATCGTGGCACCACCATCTTCGCCGGCATCTCTTCGAGCACCTCGGTAGTACCCCCATATCGCGACTTTGCCCGGTTCTGGAGTATCAATGCGAAGCCCCAGGCGGTTGGCCAAGAATGCTTGTTGGCCCGTGGCATCCACAAGAACCTGACTGCGCACTTCGCGAAGCTCGCCAGCGGCCGTCCTCAGCGTGACACCAACCACGCGTCTCTTCTCACGCACGATGTCCATCACATGCGTTTGATCGTGACATTCGGCACTTTTCTCCGCAGCGTTATCAAAGAGCATTTTGTCGAAGTCGGCACGTGTCACCTGCCAGGTTTGTGCGGATTCTCGGGGATCGTGCTCTCTGAAGAAGAACGGCTGCGATTCGGCACCCGTCGAACTGACGAATTGAACACTGACTTTCTTGACGAAATCGCTCTGCCTCATCTTGTCGAGCACGCCCAGTCTCTCGAACGTCCAGTACGCTTCCGGCATCAACGATTCACCGACATGAAAGCGCGGTATTTTTTCGCGTTCAACGAGTAACGTCGAAAATCCAGCCTCGGCAATCAGAGCGGCGGAGCAGCCTCCCGCGGGGCCACCGCCAACGACGATGCAGTCGTACTGGTCTTTCATGAGATCTCGTTAATGGGCAGGGCGAAATTCGGTGACTGGGCGACAAAGTCCGTGTTGCGAAAGATCATGCATGGTTTGCAGACAATCCGACCAATGGATAGACGGTGCAGTGAGCTGTGGTGCGGTGAATGTGGCCTCCGGGATGATCCGAGTGGGCCGGCATGATGTGAGTGGACCAGAAAACCCAGCTAGAAAACCCAGCTAGAAAACCAAACAAGAAAACCAAGCCACTCACACTGCTCACATTCTATCGAACGATCAGACCGGTGTCACGATTTCCAGCAACTCAACGGCCGGAAGGCCGCCGAGACAGGCCAGTGCCGTCCTGCCAAAACAGACCCCTGGTGCATTGTTAAAGCGAACAAGTGGGGTAAGCAGTGTTCGATCTCTTATTGTCGTCTTTCGCTCCGCGAAAGCGCGTTCCTTTCGCGGAGCGAAAGGCGACTATCGGACAGTAATTCCTCGAACGATCCTAAGCGGGTATCACGCCTTGGCAAGGGTCAAATCTGTCAGGACGATTGGCGGGTCCACCACCTCTGCGGACTCGGTGGGACGTTCCAGAACAGTGTCGACCAAGTAGTAGAACAACCGACGCAGATCCGCTGGTTGGACTTCGTCGGCGATGGATTCGGCGCGTTGCTGATGCTTGTCGACCAGACGATGTGCCTGTTCAAAGACATCCGCTTGCTCGAACAGTTGATACACGCGCCGGAGCTGAAACTCGGACGCCGAGACTTTGCCATCAACCAACGAAATCAACTCTGCCTGTTCGGCGGCGGGCAGGTTCTGCAACGCCAAGGCCAACAGCACCGTGGGGCGGCCGCCCAAGATGTCACCGCCTGCTGAAAGTTTGTTGTCCGAATCGCCGTGCCAGTCTTTCAGATCATTGAGGATTTGAAAGGCGACTCCCATGTTTCGCGAGAATTGGCGAATCGGCTTTACATACTCATCCACGGACCCGGCCAAACGAGCTCCGGCATACAACGCGGCTTCAAACGCGGGCGAAGTCTTCAGTGCGTAGATCTTCAACGCATCGATCGGCTTCAGACGTTTGTCTTTGGCATCTCGCCACAGCAGTTCGGAACCTTGGCCTTCGGAGAGCTTGATATGCGCGTCCGCCAGATTGTCCAGAATGTCAGCGACCACGTCCGCGCCCAACGTCTTTGTCTCACGGCTAACCAGACGATATCCCAGGCCGATCAGGTAGTCGCCCACGTTGATCGCCGTCGGAATGCCATAGCGGCGGTGCACTGCATCTTCGCCGTAGCGGAAGGCGTCGTCATCTTCAATGTCATCATGGACCAACGACGCTTTGTGGAATGTCTCGATCGACATCGCGGCGCGACGGACCGCATCCGAAATTGCATCGGCAGCGGCTTGGCCATCGGCCTGTGTTGCCTTGCCCCCCGTCAGCGCGTCATAGACCGCCAGCGTAATAAAGGGGCGCGAGTGCTTTCCGCCGAGCGAAAGGAAGTCGTACGCCAAGGCCTCGGTTCCAGCGATTGGATCCAAACCACCAATCCCCTGACCATTCATTTCGGCCAGCCGGGGGCCACCGCGCGCCCGCGGCACCAACCGCTCCAGCTCGTCAGCATCGAACATATTGGCGGCCGTACGCAACAGGTGAACATAGGTTTGCGTCTGCTGAACCGGGACCTCCGCACGCAGGGCGATCATTTCGCTAACCCAGTCTTCATCCACTGACGTATTGCGACAGTCGCTCGAGAGCAAGGACACGGCCATGCAAGGAATTCCTGCCAGCAATATCTTGTCGATCGCTTTTTCCAAGACATTCAGGCAGGCGACGCCGACGATCGCGTCGACATGGCCACTGACGATGATCTTCAGGACAATCGGCGAACCTTCGGCAACCAAAACCTTGTAGCCCATATCGTCCGCGACGGTGCGAAAGTCCGCGATGCTGCAGGCACCGCACTCTTTGCACTCCAAACCGAATTCGTCATAGTCAGCGGGACACCCTTCGGCGTGCTTCAAGCAGTGGGGCAGTAGGAAGAGCCGTCGTTCGGGCGGAATCGCGGCAACCTGTTCGCGCCAGAATTCGGAAGCAAAGACCACCATGGTCCAGCCAAGATACGATTCAGGCAGACCCATGTGATCCAGAATCTCGCGGACGAAGCGTTCCATCTCTTCCTTCGCAAGCGGAATGCTCTTATCCAGTTGAGCTGTGACTGCGGCGCACTTGCCGCGCAATTCCTCGCGCTGTGTCTTCGTCGGCGGAACTTCTTTCAAATGGGATGTCTTCCGCCGACGTGATTTGCGTTTCGGTTGGCCCGAATCCGCCTTTTCGGTCAATTGGCGCGACGTTGGTGCTGAAGCCAAGGTGATATCCTCAATTCCGAAAGCAAGCAGATGATTAGCAAGTCAGGCGGGCTGTCGATGATTTTTGGCGGGACGATTGGTCTGGTGTGGTGAGGGCCCGACCCAACGCAGAAACCGTAAAGACCAGTGGGTAGAGTCTCTCATGATACCATAGCTTCGCGAAGTAAAAACCAATCGGCGAGTTTTCCAGGTACTCCCCGGATTCGACTGCCTCGACCAGCCACCGAAGTCCTTTTGTGACAGCCTTTTGAGTCGATTCGCCAGCCACGTCCATCATCAGTGCTTCGACAGCCAAGGCAGTCTCTTCGACACTGCTTGTTGCGGCACCTGGTCGTGCCGTCGGAATCGAGGCTCCTCCCCCCCAGCCACCGTCGCCGTTCTGTGATTCTCGCAACCAGTCTAAACCCCGCTGGGCTTCACTTGATGCGGTTCGATCAAAATCACGATACGCCATCAAGACTTTCGCGGTACCGTAGATGGGGTTTTCCTCGCGAGGGTGGTCCTGGTTGCCAAACCATAACGGGACCCAGCTACCATCTGAGCGTTGCTCTTGGGTCAAGAAACGAAATCCGCGGTCGATCGCCCGGGCAAACGCTCGGCTTGCCGGGCCGACATGAGAAGGCCCGGAATCCGTCTCCCCCAGTGGTTGCCAAACATGAATCGCTCGCAGCGCGTGGGCCGTCAGGTCCGAGCCGGATCGGTCAAATGGCAAGGCTCCCCACCCACGACAGAATGTCGGCCAGCCGCCATCGCGATTCTGCAATGCGAGCAGCCAGCCAAGGCCGTCACAGGCCGCCTGCTCCAAAACTGGACAGTGCTGGGGTGGGCATGATGGTGCGTCCCGCCATGCGGCCAAGGCAAGCAACGCGCCAGGTGTGTCGTCGGCATCCGGCACCGCACCACTGAGATCGCTCCATCCCCACCCGCCCGGAGCCGCGCCGGTGAATGGATGGCGCTCAAGTTGCTGACAGGAAAGGAGCCAATCGAGGCATTCAAGCCGTGCGACGTCTTCACCGCCGCCCGCCAATCCGTTGACTGCCAGCGTTGTATTCCATGTGGCCAGATTCGTGTCAATGGGCCAACTGCCATCCGTTCGAACTGACGCCAAGAGAAAGTCAACTCCTCGCCGAGCGACGGGTAGGTCACTTTTTCCAATAGACGCCAGGCTCATCACCACGAAGCTTGTCAACGGAATCGCTTCCAGGTACCCACCGCTCTCCGGTTGAATGGTCTCAAGCACACGGAGGCTTTTCTTGGCCGCCACGGCACGTACAAGCCGCGCGAACGGATTGAGCGGTGGTTTGTGGTAGTGCCGAGCCTGGCCGATTGCCACCAATGCGGGAATCGCGTAGCTGACCACCGGCAACCGCATGAAGCGATAGAAAGCCTGTGGAAAACAGGCCAATTCGAAGGGCAACGCTGAAACCTGCTGCCAAGGGACCATGCCAGCCATCGCGCAATTGGCGAGAATCGGAACGGCAAACGTCTTGTCCTTGCCGTAACGACGCCGCAGCCCAGGCACGCCTCCCTGCGACTCGACAAATCCGCCCGCCCGTTGTATCAAACCCGATCGCTTGTCTGCCTCACCCGCCAAACGAAAGGCAGCAATCGCTAACATTGTGGTCGAGATGTTGGAATAGCTCTTGTCCGTGTCTCCCCAGCCACCGTCTTCGTTCTGCCGTTCCGCCAACCAGGCGATACCACCAGCAATCAACTGGCCAATCTGCGCGCCCCCTTCGCCCCCTTCGATCAGAGGCAACTGACCGGAGGCTCCACAATCAACGTGATTGCGCTGAACGAGCGTTAAGGCGCTAACCGCTGTGGCCGTCGAAAGCGCCGAGCTCGAAAGTTCGCCAATCCAGTGCCCTTCCGGTGCACGCGACGCCAAAAGCTGCTTGCGTGCGCTCTGAAACGCACTGGTCACGCGAGATTTCTTAAGGTCTGAAAACACGATTTTGACCACAACTCGATGTAAGACCTGGCAATCCAGGAAGGGCAGTAAAAGAGTAAATGGTATAATTTCCAAGTCTACGTAGCCCGAGACGTAATGTCGAGTCACGGCAGGAATGATTGCATTGCCTTCATCCGAACATAAAATTGTGGCGTACGCGGATCATTTCGCCGATTTATGTTGTCGGACACATTTTGCCGGGAAGCCATGGATCGATCTGCAAGAAAACGTTCTGCCTCAATGCTTCGTCGTTTGGAAGAGCCCTTTTGGGCTCGTTACTCCGACGAGGCACTACTGGATGTGCGCATTTGTGATCTCGGTGTGGTCATCGCCGGAACGCGCCTCGAGCAACGCATCGAGCAACTTTACGGAGAGCTAGCAGGAAGTGGCCTACGGTTTCGTCCTCACTGCTGGCTCTCGGACGAGTGGTTTACGCCGGACAGCGTACCGGGCATCGCCATTCCGTTTTACTTGGCGCATCCCCGATTGGAACGCCTCGAACGCAAGCAGATGCTCGAGGTGGAGGGCGGAAACCGGAACTGGTGCCTCTGCATCCTTCGCCACGAAGCTGGCCATGCGCTGGACAATGCCTTTCGCCTTGGCCGGCGGAAGGCGTGGCAACGTGTTTTTGGTAGTTCATCGCAACCCTATCCTGACCACTATTCACCCAAACCGTACAGCAAGAGTTTCGTGCAACATCTTGGGATGTGGTATGCCCAGGCGCATCCCGCGGAAGATTTCGCCGAGACGTTTGCCGTCTGGCTAAGACCTCGTTCGAATTGGAAGACGGAGTACACAGGATGGGATGCACTTGCCAAGCTGCAGTATGTCGATCATCTGATGAATGATCTCATGCAGCGCAAAGCCGCCGTCACCACTCGGAGACGAGTCGATCCCGTGCGAACGCTTCGAAAGACGCTGCGGCAACATTACGAAGAGAAGAAAGAGCGTTACGGCGTGGGTCACCCAAGCTTCCTTGACCGAGACTTACTGCGTCTGTTTTCCAATGAACGAAAGCATACCCGTAACGTGACAGCCGCCATGTTCCTACGTGGTGATCGCCGATCGTTGCGAGAAGCGGTCGGGCCGTGGACCGGTCAACACCCTTATACAATCGATCAAGTCGTCAACGAAATGGTCGACCGTTGTCGCGAACTCAAGCTGCGGCTTCGCTATTCCGAGCGAGAAACGCGGCGGTACGTCCTTGTCTTGCTGACGGTGCAGACCATGAATGTCCTGCATGGCGGGCAGCACCGAGTCGCGATATGAAGAAGCTCCGCGTGATGGCCCTGATGGACGAGGAGCTGGTTCCTCCCGACAACATCAAGGGCTACACCGACGAGCAGGCGCTCGAGTGGAAGACCGAGTACGATGTCGTGACGACGCTGGGCGAATTGGGGCACGACGTACTCAAGCTGGGGGCCTCAGACGATCTGGACGTGATTCGGGAGGCGCTGCTCAGTTTCAAGCCCCACATCACCTTCAATCTGCTGGAAGAGTTCCACGGCGTCGCCACATACGACCAACACATCGCTTCGTACTTGGAGTTGATTAGGCAGCCATATACGGGATGCAACCCACGCGGCCTCATGCTGTCTCACGATAAAACGCTCTCCAAACAGATCCTGCAGTTTCACCAAATCCCGACGCCTCGCTTTACGGTTTATGAACACGGCAGCGCGATCACACCGAGTGAGGATATGAACTACCCGATGTTCGTAAAGTCGGCGACCGAGGATGCTTCGTTCGGTCTGAGCAACAAGTCAATCGTCAACACTCCCGAAGAACTGCGCGAACGCGTGCAACATTGCTACGACGAGATTAAGACGGCAGCCTTGGTCGAGGAGTACATCGAAGGTCGTGAGTTTTATGTCGGTGTCCTGGGAAACCGTCAACTGACGGTGCTTCCGATCTGGGAACTGCTGATGACCAATTTGCCCGCCGGCGAGCCCAACATTGCGACAGCGGCGGTCAAGTGGGACTTCAAAATCCAAAAGGAATTGGGGGTCAAGACCGAAGCTCCCAAAGACCTCCCGCCGAAAATGCGTGCCAAGATTCGACGTCTCTGCAAACAGATCTACAGAGCTCTGCACATGAGCGGCTATGCCCGAATGGACTTTCGCGTCACCGCGGATGGGCGCATCTATGTGCTTGAAGCAAATCCGAATCCGAACCTCTCGTATGGCGAAGATTTGGCCGAGTCGGCTCACGCAGTGGGAATCGAGTACGACCAGCTGATTCAACGCATTCTGAATCTTGGATTAAGGTATCGTCACGCTTGGCGCGGGTGACGCAGCCATGGCTGTGAATCCACCACGTGGATCGGGCACGGCTGTGCCCCGATCTTCCGACCACTGCTGTGCCCCGGTCTTCCGACGGGGCACCACTTCGCAACGGGAGATTCAACCAGCGGCCGGAAGGTGAGACCTGCGGTCGCAATGCGTGGCCGGGTCGGGAGACCCTGCCACAACCAAGTACGCCACGGAGTCTGCCGTTGCCTTCCTGTCGCGCGGACCGTCTCGGTGGTATACTTGGGGTTCGGTTTACATTTTCGCCCTGCCCCGCCAAGAAGCGACAACATGTACTTGCGTATGGCCAAACGTCTCCTGATGGAGACCGACAAACGGCTCTTGTGGAAGCTTGGCTGGAACATGGGCGTCAAGGGCCTGCGTTCGGTGCAACGCCACAAGCGCCGCCTGAAGCGAGGTGAATTCTTTCCACCTTACCTTTACATTTCGATCATCAACAGCTGCAACCTGCGGTGCCAGGGCTGCTGGGTGGACGTGGCGGCCAAGCAACAGAAAATTGACGTTGCCGCGATGAACCGGATGATCAATGAAGCTAAGGCTATGGGCAATTCGTTTTTCGGCCTCCTGGGCGGCGAACCGTTCATGCACGACGAGTTATACGAAATCCTCGAAGCCCACCCCGACGCCTATTTCCAGGTTTTCACGAACGGACACTTCATCGACGACAACGCGGCCAAACGGCTCCGCAAGATCGGAAATGCGACAGTGCTGGTCAGCATTGAAGGCTCGGAGATCGTCAGCGACGAACGTCGTGGCCGCGCCGATGTCTACAGCAAGTCGATGGAGGGCATCCAGCATTGTGTGAACAACAAGGTCATGACAGGCGTCTGCACGAGTCTTTGCCGGTCGAACATCGACGACTTGCTCACCGACGAGTGGATCGACCGTCTGATCGAAATGGGCGTGTTGTACACCTGGTTCCACATCTATCGCCCGGTGGGGCCCGATCCGAACGAGCAACTTTCGCTGACGCTCGAACAACAACGCCGCGCGCGGCAGTTTGTCGTCGACTTGCGAGTGAATAAGCCAATCTTCGTCATCGATGCATATTACGACGGCGACGGTCAAGCACTGTGTCCGATGGCGATCGGCTTCACACATCACATCACTCCTTGGGGCGACATCGAACCCTGTCCGGTCATTCAGTTCTCCAAGGACTCAATTCACGACCAGCGACCTCTCCGCGAAGTGTTCAATGACTCGGCATTCTTGCGAGATTTTCGTGAGGCCGCCGCGACAAACACGCGCGGCTGCATCGTCTTGGAACGCCCCGACTTGATGGGCGAGTTGATCGACAAGCATGGCGCGAAAGACTCGACGGCCCGCAAGACAGCACGGCCGGAACTAGACGCCATGTGGTCGCGACCGTCACAGTTTAATCCGGGTAGCGAGATTCCCGAAAAGAGTTGGGCCTATCGAATCGCCAAGAAGATTGCCTTTCATGAATTCGGCGTGTACTCGAAGCACTTCAACGCCGACAACTGGCGAGACACTCGCAACGAACCGCCGCAGGAAATGAGCGAACCTGACGTGGTGGAAATCAGTTCGTGATGGCGTCTATCCCAACATCTCGCGCCGACGGCTCACGTAGTCCCACACCACGCAGCGATCCAGGTCGCTACCAGCCGTGAAAAAGACGCGCCCCGTCGTCGATTCCGCCAAGCGGTAGGCGAACCGAATGTCCTCTTCAGATTGTGACCAGCTGGGCACCAGAAAGATGTTGATGGTGATGCCTTCGCGTTGGCACAGCAATCCTTCACGCAACGTCGCTTGTTCGGTTAGCAGGTGCGGCGGATACAGCAGGTACAGCCACTGCTCGTCAAAGTGCGCCGTCGGCAAACCGTCGGTGATCAATATAATCTGGCGATTGGGCGTATCCTGGCCGGCTAAGAAATTGCGGCTGAGTTGCAAGGCGTGCTGGATGTTCGTGAAGTGCGGCGGAATCTGATGTTCGCTAATGTCTTCGCGACTCATGTCGATCCGAAACCGCACTTCGGGACGGGTGATCGTCACCGGTTTGGGCAGCAGATCGATCACTTCACCCGGTCGACAGGGCTTACCGAATGTGTACATTTCAATGAAGTGCAGGTGGTCGCCGGGGTACTCCGAGCGAATCAGGCCCTCCATCGCCAGCGCCATGCGTTTGACATTCATGTACTGGCTGTCGTAGCGCATCGAACCGCTCATGTCCATAATCACTACGGTCGCACATTTTGGCGTGTTCCGAGTGCGATGAACCTCGATATCTTCCGGCTTTAGTCGGATAGGCAATTGCGACGTGCTGCTGCTCGAATCGTTCGACTGACCTTCTTTGGACTGACGTAACATCGCATTGACGAACGTCTGAGGAATGTCCATGTGAGTCAGAGAATCGCCAAACTCGTACGGTTTGGTCTGCTGCTGTTCAACGGCACCGTCGCCTTCGACCGCACCTTGATGCCGCCCTGTCCGCGACTCCTGCAAATTACTAAAGATGCGTTCCAACAGACGCCCCTGAAACAAGCGGTACGCTTTCGGCGTTAGTTGAAACGCGCCGCCATCGCGGTGGAGTCCCTGCTGTTCGGCCATGTCGCGAATGTACTCTTCGACCATCCGCTGCATCTCTCGCAGCTTCTCAACATCACCCGGTTCGGTGAATTCGGCCAGGGCATCCATGTCCACGACGGCAATCTGTGCCGTTTCACGTGCCTCTTCAAGTTGCTTGATGAGTTCGTCAATCTTCTCCAATTCTTCCTTAACGGCAAGAGCTTCTGGGACCGTCAGCGGAGTCCGACCAGTGAAAACGTACTTGGCGGCGAGTTCATCTACCTGGTATTTGTTTCCCAACGTTTCGATCAGTTGCACGAGCCCCCGGGCAAACTGCGACCGGTCTTCGCCCGCCGCAAACCAGACACGCTCAAGCTCGTAAATCTGCTCGGCTTCAAATGCCAGCTGAAAACGATCGCACTGCTTTTTGGGTGGCTTCAGCGTTTCGCCGAGCGTCTGATATTGTTGCTTCGCGAGCTGCCGAACCGTGTCCGTTTCGTACTTCTCCAGGATCTTCCGCTTCCTTTCCCGCAACATCGCCAACAAAGCATCAATGCTCGGGCCGAACCCGCCAATCTGACTGGGATCGAGGTGGATCGCCCTCGCCAGCTCTTCCTCGGTCAACCTCCGGCGGCTACCGAACATCAGCATGTGATCGAAGGCCGGCGAAACCGCATCCGTGGGCGGTTGCCTAGGACTGGGAAACTGCCGAGGATCGTACTTCTGGTACGTGTGAATGATGCCACCGACGCGACGTTGTTTCGACATGGCACCAGGAATTCCAGTGTTAGTGGGTCAGTTCGGTTGTTTCGCCGTCGCCAGGGGGTTGAAAAGAGGTCGGGGGTTGTAAAGGGGTCGGGAGTCATTTGCCGGAACGGCCCTTCGGGTGCTTCGCACAAATGACTCCCGACCCCTTTACAATACACACTTTCCAGCAAGTTAGGCTACTCGATCTCGTAAACCTGTGTGCCATGCGATTGTGAACGTGAGATCTGGTCGAGCGAATAGAGGCCGGCCAGAACAAACTCGACACACGACGCCCGCATCTGCTCGACTTCTGCTGCATTGACTTCAAACGCCTTGTTCCATATCGGCGGAACACGCTTCAACCGCTCGGCATATTTGCTCGACGGCAGCATGTCGCCAACTTCGATCTTCACTCCGCGTCCGAAGATATGGCTGATCTCGTCCAGCCCGTGTCGGTCGACGTATTGTTCGAATACGACTTGAACTGCCTCGGCAATCACGCCATCCAGGATTTGCCGTTCCGACATCTGATGGCTGCTCATCAATTCCAGTTCCACCTTACCCAAAGATGACGAATACAGGTGTCCCAAATCGCTGATGCGAGGCACAGCCGGCTGCTCGCCTAAGATGACCGCGCGGCGACGGGCTGAAGCAACCATGGTGCGATAGTTGGCAATGCTGAACCGTGCGCTGACGCCTGATTGCTGGTCGATGTACTTTGACTTGCGGGCCTGCACGGTAATCTGCTCGATAATCTCGCGCATGAAATAGGGCACCGCCACCGGATAGTCACCCCCCAAATCGATCCCCGCTTCCTGCTCCATGATTTGGATGCCCAGTGCGCGATCGTGTGGGTAATGTGTGTGAATTACCGAACCAATGCGGTCCTTCAACTGCGGAATCACTTTTCCGCTTCGATTGTAGGTGGATGGATTTGCGCTAAACAGCAGCAACACGTCGATTTCGAAGCGAACGGGAAAGCCTCGAATCTGCACGTCTCGTTCCTCCAGAATGTTGAACATGCCAACTTGAACCAACTCGTCGAGTTCCGGCAGTTCGTTCATCGCAAAAATGCCACGGTGCATCCGTGGAATTAAACCAAAGTGCAACGCCTCTTCAGTCGACATACTCACACCGCCAGCCAGTTTCGCCGGATCAATTTCGCCAACCACATCCGCAAACTTGGTCCCCGGCGACAGCCTCTCCGCATAACGATCGTCACGGTGCCACCAAGCGATTGGCACATCATCGTGTGCGTGTTCGGCGACAAACTGTTTGCCGGCGTGGCTGATTGGAAGCATTGGATCTTCATGAAACGGCGTGCCGGAAATGTCGAGGAACGGGATCCACGGATCCAGAAACTGAACCAAAGACCGCATCAATCGGCTCTTGGCCTGCCCCTTCTCGCCAAGGAACAGCATGTCGTGTCCGGCCAGGATCGCCAAATTCACTTCTGGGATAACCGTTTCGTCGTACCCAACAATGCTCGGGTAAAGCTCGGTCCCCTCGGCCAGCTGCCGCAACAGGTTGTCACGAAGTTCGTCTTTGATCGTCTTGGAAGTCCAACCGCTTTCTCGCAACTGACGAAGATTGGAGGGCCGGTTTTGCGGAGTGGTAGGCTCTGGCATGGACGACATGGACTCGTGAAAGGGGATTTTTCCGTGAGAGGGCATTATAGCGCGAGCCATCGCCGTGTCTCCCCCCTCCTTGTCGAGGTCGTGCAGCTTTTAAGTAGTTGGTTTGCAACCGTTTTCACATCCTGTCACCTCTCCCGAGTACGTGTTTAGCTTGCTCGCAAGATCCAACGCTGAAAGCGTTACACATCGTCGCCCAGGGTCAGCGGCGCAGCCGCGCCACCCTGGGTAAATGGGGCTGGAGAATATTTGCACGCTGAAGGCGTGCGACAATCGCGAGATGTGCAACGCCTTCAGCGTTGATCTGGTTCGTTCGGCATCGCAACCCAGGG
>NYXM01000065.1 GCA_002685655.1 Planctomycetaceae bacterium | reverse complement strand
TTTGTCCATTATTGTCGGTCTTTCGCTTCCAGGAAGACGTTATGGTCAATGCACAGCGAATTGGAGTGAGTTCATGCAAGCGAGACAATGATTCACATATCCGCCACTGAAAGAAGGTCTTCAGCATTCGATACCACGAGAAACGCGACCACGCACGCGCCCAGCGTCTGGTCGTCACCTTGAAGGGTCTTTTGAATTGCAACGGGGTTTACGTTGCACAGTCTTTCCGGCAAGTGCCCGAGTCCGGCCTGGCTGGCGTTCTCCTTTGCCAGTATTGGGAGTTCAGAATCCCCGACGTCCGGTCGCAACACGCCGGATAGTTTTTGACGGAAAGCCCCTTGCACTGCGGCATAAAGGTCGCAGGCAAACGCGAGCGCGTCGTCACCGTCATTACACGTTAGCCAGAATCTTTCTGCATGAATCAAGCGGCCCTGCAAATTTGTTCCAAGTCGGTTGAAGAGTCCAAAACCGAACTCATTCTGAATGCTGGTCCGCGCATCGAGTAGCAAATCCGCGACGGCATCCTTATCCACCTCTACTGAGCACGTGCTCGAGAATACTACGGATGGCAGCAAGGTACTTACGGTTTCGCGCATGAATGACTCATCCGGCAATTCAATTTCGCCCTTATTTACTTTGCCTTCACCGTGTCCTTGAGCATCTCGTTTCCTTTTCATGTCAAAAAGCTGGATGACAAAGTCCTGGTTCTTGGCAGCAACGCGTCGCAAAGGATGCGATCCATCGTTTGCCGCCATCAGAATCGCGATGGAGAGAACTGTCCCCAACTCCGCCTTCCCGGCAAGGAAATCATCAAGTTTTCCGCCCCAAACCGGGCGGAAACCGTGCTGTGGTGGGGTGAGTCCGATCTTTCTCGCCGCCGCCGCAAGAAGATCAGAATGCTCCGACTGATCAGTGAGCCTGAGATGGCTGATTACTGAGTCGTACGGACGCTGGACGCATGCATAGAACAACGCCCATTCGAACGCGGCGTGAATCTTTAGGATGGTACGGAACTGTGCATCTCGCAAGATTAGGGTGGCAAGAAGTTTTGGATAGTCGGCCATGAAGTCTGCATGGCGTTGGGAGCAACAGAACCCCAGAGTGCGGTCCCCGCCCCGCTGACGGAATTGTTCCAGCGCATTCTCGGCCCGCCGCGTTGTTGCGACAGCGTTGGTCAGTTCTTCCTCGTCAAATCGTGAGCTCCGCCATGGAATGTTCGAGTAGTCGACTTCATCGGGCACACCGAAATAGCGAAACGGACACAGCAGTCCTGCCTCGATGCCAGCAACCAGGTCCTTGCGGTACACCAAGTTCTCCTGGCATAACGCGAGCAAATCGCCACCGTCCATTCGTTCCGGAGTCGCCGTGAGACCGAGCAGGAATCGAGGCGTAAAATGCTCAATCAGTCGGCGATAGGTGCGGGCGGCCGCGTGATGGAACTCGTCGACGATAATGTACTCAAACTGTTCACGAGCGAACTGGCTGAGATGATGCATCCGCCCCAGCGTTTGAATCGATGCGAAGAGCACGTCGGCGTCGGGCGATTTCTCTTTGCCCGTGTAGAGGCCCAGTCGGGCTTGGGGACGAATCCGGCGGAACGTCTGCATGGCCTGCGCCAGGATTTCTTCTCGATGAGCGACGAATAGCACTCGACGAAAGTCCTCGCTTGCCGAATCGAAGGCGGCCAGCCATGTCTTCCCGAGGCCCGTCGCCAGGACGACCAAGCCGGCTTCGTTACCAGCTTCACGGGTGGCTTTGAGCGCGGCGAGCGCTTCCTGCTGAATGGAGTGCGGCGACGGAGGTGGTTCGGGAGATTCCTCGACGACCTCAACAACTCGCTGGAAGGAAACCGAGCCTCGTCGTTCTCGATACGCGTCAATCCAATCCATATCCACGGGTTTTGTCTGCGGATGGCCACACAAGATGGCGACGCCAAACCGCAGTCAATGAAGCGCGGCCCGCGAGCGGCGTTGATCACGGAACTAACACGCGAACTGCAAGAGCATCTGCGGACGGCCCGCGATCATGCGTTTGACACGATGGACCGAACCGGCACGCCGCAGTTATTGCCACGGCCGCAGAAGGATTTCCTGGCGAAGAAACTGGACGTTCACAAATCGACCGTAACGCGGGCGTTCTCCGACGACGAGGCCCGCGAACTCTGCTTCCTGTGGGACCTGGCTGACGACTTGGACCGCATCCTCGAACGGGGAGGTTGAGAGGAAATCGAGCGTTGATTAAATCAACTCGCCGAATTCGCGCAAGCGACTCACCGTTTCGGGAAGGCGCTGCTTGGCGAGGGCCTCAAGAAACTCATCAACGGTTTTCGGCGGATTCTTCAAGGCGGCTCGTTGACTCTTGGCTGCGGAGCAAACGGCTGCAGGATGCAGATCCAATAGATGAGTGATGAATTCATCCGGATGCTGCGCTTCAAGCCCGTACTTTGCCAGGTAGTCAGTGGGAAAGTCATCCAGATTGTACGTCACAATCACCGAGGCCCGTGTGCGAATGGCTGCTGCCAGCACGTGCCGATCGTCCGCATCAGGCAATTCCAATCCTTCGATCAGATCTTCGTATCCGCTCACAAGGCAGTCGCGGACGTGGGAATTCATAAGGTCCCGCGTCCTTTCCAGTTTCTCACGTGTCAGATCGGGGCGGTTTTCAAGTACGCTTCTGATCCACTCGCCATGTATCTCATCTGTCCAGCGAGCGCGGAATAGATCCGCAATCGCCAGCCGCATCAGCAGATCGCGAAGCGGCGCTGGATACAAGACACATGCGTCGTAGAGCGCTGTAAACGTTGACATCATCCGTGACCAGAATCGCCTTAGTAGCCCATATCCAGTTCCTGCGCCTGTTCGGTCAACTCATCAAGCGCCTTCGACCGTTGATTGTCAACCTCGTGCTTGTACTTCATCAACTCGCTGAACAGGACGCGTCGATGTGTACCGACGCGACGAAACGGGATCACTTCGTCTTCGAGCTGCTTAATCAAGAATGGTCGAGAAACGCCCAACAGATCGGCTGCCTGCTGCGTTGTTAGTTCAGCATGAATTGGAATCAACGTGACCGCGTTGCCTTCGGCCATCACCGACAAAAGATCGATCAATAGGCGCACGGCGACCGCAGGCAATTCGATTTGCTCGTCCGTCTCCGCAATGCGGACGTTGAGATTGCGATTCAGGTACGGTGCCAGCCGACGGCTCGACCTCCTCGCCAGTCGCATGTCTTCACTTGTTGGGGCAACAGGTTCTTGAATTGTCAGCGTGGACATGTCTGGTTTCCTCCCTTTCGGCGTCTACAGAAGTATATCGTGTAAACGAAATAAACGCAACAGTCGAAATATCCGAAACGTCGGCATTTCAGGCTGAAGGTCGCCGCGTCTGAGTTGCACGCAACTCCGTTTCGTGCAACTGCAACTGGACTTTTTCGGATTCCAAAACCTTGCTGCTGAGCGACTTACGTTCAGCGGCATTTTTTGTGACTTCATTTCGTGCAACTGGGGCGGCGGGTGAACGCGGTGCAACGGGCATCGCGACAAGTCACCCGCCAGCCGGAGATTGCACGATGGAAACAGTCAATACATGCCCCACCGAAGTTGCTGATGCGAAAGCCACCAAGTCGAAGTCGGCTACGAAACCCAAGTCTGCCGAATCCGCCTCGCGTCGCACGCCGGAGGAGTTGGCGGCGGAGCGCGGAATCGATCTCGCAGGTGTGCTAATCAAAGGCCCCGTGTTCCGGTACATCCGCGGCAGGTCCAGGCAGATCGCACGGCAGGCCGGACTATGCAAGGCCGATGTCGACGACGTTCAGCAAATCCTCTTTCAGCGGATCTGTGAGAACATCGGCCAGTTCGATCCGGAAGAAGCCTGCTTCCTGGTCTTTGTCACGGCGCTGGTCGAGCGCTACGCCGTTAACATCATTCGCCACCACCTGGCTGTGAAGCGAGGCCGTCGCGTGACGTGTCCGCTCAGCACCATCGTTGACGACGACGGTCGCCCGGCCGAATTGTTCGAGTTGATCGGTGATCGAGAGCAAGACAACCGTACGTTGCGCAAATCCCCCGACCCGCGCACCGCATTGGATCTCCCAATCGATGTGCGCGAGGCGATCACAACACTTCCCGACGACATGCGCAAGCTCGTCAAGTTGCTGATGGTGTATTCACCAACGGACCTTGCTCGCGAACTCGGTGTACCACGAACAACGATCCACGACCGCATCAGACAACTCCGCCGGCACCTGCAAAACACCGCACTGCCAAAATATTTTTGATTTTGCGCAGTCACTTTTCGCGCAAACCGTGTAGTCACCCAATAGCGGCCTGATGTTTACGACTGAGTGGAAGCCTGAAAGGACACGTCATTGAATTCACCTTCCGAGCAATCCGTTCTCGAAGATCTGCAAGCAAATGCAACGTGCGAAGGCGACGCTGATCTGCACGAGCTCTTCATTGACGAACCGGCCGATGTCTATCACGCCAAGGCCGGTAAGTATCTCTCCAGCCATCTCTTGGCTGACTTCCGCAGGTGTCCCCTGCTGTATCACCGCAAGCGCTGCGGTCTCGTCCCCAACGTGGACCGCAAGGCGTATCTATTGGGTCGCGCGACCCACGCGGTGATCCTGGAAGGCCTCGACGCCTTCCATCGGGCGTTCGCCGTCGGCGGGCCGGTCAATCCCACGACCGGCCGGCCGTTCGGCAAGACATCAAAAGCCTGGGCGGAGTGGGCCGCGGAGCACGGGAACAATGTGCTGGATGACGGCGAGTTCGACCAGATCATGCGAATGGCCAAGGGCGTCAACGACCACAAACTCGCGAGCGAGTTACTGTCGGACGGTTTCCCCGAAGGCGTCGTGCGTGGCGACTATTGCGGACTGCCATGCCAGATCCGCATGGATTGGTTCACGCCGCATCGAGCCCTGTGTGACCTGAAGACCTGCAACTCGATCGATTACTTCGAGTCCGATTCGCGGCGTTTCGGCTATTGCAACCAATTGGCCTTCTACGTGGCCGTGCTGCAACAGCGAATTGGCCTGCGAATGCCCGCATACTTCATTGCAGTCGAGAAGCACGAGCCGTTCCGTTGCGGGGTTTGGCGGGTCAGCGATGACGTTCTCGATCACGCGACTCGCGAAAACGAAGCGGCCATCGAACGTTTGAAGGGCTGTCTCGAAGGGGATGAGTGGCTGACGGGCTACGAAGAATGCCGTGTGTTCGATTACGTCTGAGTCCAACATGCAGCGGGTGGTTGGTGCGGCGGGCTGCGTAGACGCATCAACACCTTAAACGCGTCGAAACGGCCGCCATCCGTCCGCTGCTGTTTTGCTAACCACCAAAGAAAGGAACGACCGATGAGCCTACTCAAATCAATTCAAAAGGGCCGACAAGAAGCGCCGCCGCGGATTCTGCTATACGGCTGCGAAGGTGTTGGCAAGAGCACGTTAGGATCGCAAACGCCGGGCGCGATCTTCGTGCCAACCGAAGACGGTCTCGGCCAGATCGACTGCCACAGCTTTCCGCTCGCCAAGTCGTTTGAAGATGTGTTGTCGGCGCTGGGCGCTCTCTACAGCGAGAAGCACAACTATCAGACCGTTGTCGTGGATTCATTGGATTGGCTCGAACGACTCGTGTGGGATGCGGTTTGCCGCGACTACGGAGCCAAGTCGATCGAGAAGGTTGATGGCGGCTACGGCAAGGGCTACGTGCATGCGCTGCCTTACTGGCGCAAGTTTCTCGACGGGCTGACGGCACTGCACAAAGAGCAGGGCATGCTCGTATTGCTGTTGGCTCACGCTAAGGTCGAACGGTTTGAGGACCCCGAGTCGTCGGCTTATGACCGCTATTCGCCGCGACTGCACAAGCACGTCGGCGCGTTGCTGACCGAATGGGTCGACATTGTCACGTTCGCCACTCGCAAGTTCCGCGTCGAGCGGGAAGACGCCGGTTTCAATCGCGAGCGAGGCATCGCCCATGCCGTCGGAAAGGATGGTGGTGAACGCATTTTGCGCACCATCGGCGGCCCATCCTGCGTGGCCAAGAACCGTTACAACCTCCCGCCCGAGTTGCCGCTGAGCTGGGACGCGCTCCTCAACGCGATTGTGGACAACTCCGCGCCCGCTACTGCTTGATCGCATCGTTTCGGACCATCCCACCAACCACCAACAAGGAGACTCATCCTATGGCAAATCTAACGGGCTTTGATGCCAACGAAGTCGAACCGACGACCGATTTCGACCCTATTCCCGGCGGCAAGTACGTCGCGGTCATTACCGAAAGCGAGGTCAAGCCGAACAAAGCCGGCACTGGTAGCTTCCTGCAGTTCACCCTCCAGATCATCGAAGGTGAATACAAAGGCCGCTTCCTGTGGGCCCGCTTGAATCTCGACAACCCGAATGCGACGGCAGTGAAGATTGCTCGCGGCGAGTTGTCGGCCATCTGTCGCGCCGTAGGTGTGATGCAGCCGAAGGACTCGGCCGAACTGCACGACTTGCCGCTGGTGATCAGCGTCAAGTGCAAGAAGCGGTCCGACACCGGCGAGGTCCAGAACGAGATCAAGGGCTACGAGAAGAAAGAAGCCCTGCAAGGCAAGCCGGTTCAGGCAACCACCGACACACCCCCGTGGCGACGTCAGTCGCGCGAAGACATCCCCCACTGATCGTCAGCGGAAACCCGGAAGCGGATACGCCAATTGGTAGAGCGGTCCCGACAAGGAGATGCCGTGCGGGTTCGAATCCCGCTCCGCTTCCTCATTGGAGAGTGAATTGATGGGTTTGCGATCTCGCAACAAAGGTAAACGCGGCGAGCGCGAAGCTGCGGCGGAACTTCAACGACTGTTCAACGTCGAAGCCCGTCGCGGCCGCCAGTTCCAAGGTGGCGACGATGCGCCGGACGTTGTCGTTGACATTCCGGATCTGCACTTCGAGGTCAAGCGTTGTGAGGACTTTCGTCTTTACACCGCGCTTGCACAGGCGACTGAGGACGCTGGCGACAACGTGCCGGTTGTTTTGCACAGGCAGAACCGCAAGCCCTGGGTCGCGATCGTTCAGCTCGATGACCTGCCACGACTCGCCGTGCAACTCTATCTCACGCTCGCGGAGAACAACTGATGGCTGTGCCGAACGACCCCGTGATTCTTCCTATGCACCGCGCTGACAATGCCATCGACCACCCGTCGCACTACACGTACTCGGACATCGAACCAATTGACGTGATTGAAGCGTGGGGTCTCGGCTTTCACCTGGGCTGTCTGCTGAAGTACGTCTGCCGCGCCGGTCGCAAAGGCGACAAGCTCGAAGACTTCATGAAGGCGCGCTGGTATCTCGACCGTGAGATCCAGCGGTTGAAAGCGAACGACAAAGATTGAATGGGAGATCGCATGAAACTGAAAACGAAAGACGTAATCTACCGCAAGGACTTGTATCCACGATTCAATCCGAACCCCAGAGTGATCCAGAGTTACAGCGAGAACGTTGAACACCTACCTCCGATCGAAGTCAATCAGCGCGGCGAGTTGATCGACGGCTAAGAAAACGAAAGCTTGGGCTGAGCAGCTTCTAGATCGGTCGCGGCGGTTGTTTTCGGCCTGGCACCGCCGCAACGAGATGACGGCCGAAGGTTTTCA